>CAIRSA010000532.1 GCA_903881085.1 uncultured Acidobacteriia bacterium | reverse complement strand
GGCAGTCCCTGGTTTGCAGAGTCGTGCATTTCCGCAGGATTTACGGGCAACAGCTTTTTAGGTTAACGGGCTCTTGTGTGTTTGTCCGGATCGCCAACCGTCTTAACCCATCCAGAAGTGCACGTCGGACATCAGCATCTTGACAATTCTCCTGAATGCTGTACAATTTGGTCTAGCCGGTCGTACCGGTATAAACAATGGAACCAACCAGACCCATTTCTCCCAGGTCGGCCGGGGCGATCACCCCTAATCTGGTACGGCAAATCCGTGAAATGATCCAGTCAGGAGAATTGCCTCCCGGCTCTAAGTTAAAGCCTGAAAGGGAGTTAGCGAAATCGCTGGACGTGAGCCGCTCGTCGCTACGGCAGGCCGTGAAGGCGATGGAGAGTATGGGCGTTCTCTCCTCGCGGGTTGGAGTGGGCACCTTCGTCCGCAGCGATTTGGATTCCGCCGATCTACTGGCGCAGCCCATGGAGTTTGCAGTTCGCACAAGTAATATTTCGCGGGCCAAATTGCTCGAAGCCAGGCAGTTCCTGGAAGTTGAGGTTGTCGGTCTGACCGCGGCCCGGGCGAGCGATGAATCCATCGCCCGAATCGGTCTGCAATTGGAACGGATGAAGGCAGCTTCGGGTAATCTCCACGCCATGGCCGATGCCGATTACGGCTTTCATCTGGCGATCATCCGGGCGTGCCGGAACGAGGTGTTCGAACTGATCTACTCGCCGATTTCGAAGCTATTGTGGGAAGATTTCAGCGAACGGATGCACCTGTTCGACCCCGTCCAGATCATTGCACTACACGAATCGATTTATCAATGCATTGAAAAACGAGATGCAGCCGCTGCCCAGTTGGCAATGAAGAGGCATCTCGAAGTTGGATACAGCACTTACCCGGCTATTGCGTCAGTCATCACCGCCGCTGCGGCTGGCCGCGCCCACAATCAGGAAGGAATCTAACTAATGAGCTGCCAACGAAAGCAAACATCCCATGTAGGATCTTTGGCTTTGCTGTTTCTCTTTACATTCAGTGCAACCGCACAGACGACGGGTGCAATTGAAGGAACGGTCACGGATTCGAGCCAGGCCACCATTCCTGCCTGCGCCGTTAAGCTGACGAACCAGAAAACCGGGGTCGACTATTCGGCAACCACTAACAGTGCCGGTTATTTCCTGGTGGAAAGCCTGCCAGCCGGACTGTATGATATTTCCATAAACCATCAGGGGTTCAAAACCTCCAGCGTACGCGGAGTTACGCTCGATATCGCGTCGCGCGTGCGCCAGGATGTAGCGCTCTCCGTCGGCCAACTTGCCGAAAGTGTCACCGTGGCGGCGAATGCGGTGCAGGTTGAGACCGCCAACGGCACGGTTTCGAGCGTCATCACCCATGAACAGATGGATACCGCCGTGCTCAACGGACGACACTATGCGCGCCTGGCTATGTTGGTGCCCGGCGCAGTCTATCATTCCGGGTCGGACGAACTATCCGGCGCCGGATTGAACGGGCCCGACTCGCCGGTCTCTGTCAACGGCCTGAACAACAAATCGGAAGGCTGGTTCGTGGATGGGGCGCTGAATGTCAACTTCGGCAATGGCCAGGCAAACACGCACGTCCCGGTGATCGATTCGCTGGAAGAGATGCAGGTGCAAACCGCCAATTACAGTGCAAAGTATGGGACTGCCGGGGGCGTGGTTATTAACGCCGTCACGCGCAGCGGAACCAACACGTTCCATGGCAGCGCCTACGAATACTTACGCAACGATAAGCTGGACGCGCGCAACTTCTTTGCCGCCGCACCGCCTCCGCTGAAGCAGAATCAGTACGGCTTCACGATTGGCGGACCGGTGCTCATCCCCAGGCTGTACAACGGCAAGAGCAAGACGTTCTTCTTTGTAAGTGAAGATTGGCGCACGCGCCACAACGCCTCAACGGCCTTGACCGCAACGCCGACTGCCGATATGCGCGCGGGTAACTACCAGGCGGAGGCTGTGCGGTTGGGCAAGCCGATTGTGGATCCGTCCACTAAAGTGGCGTTTCCTGGTAACATCATTCCGGCAAGTCGTATTAACGCCAACGCCGCGCTGTTACTCAAAACCTATTTTCCGGACCCAAACTATGCGCTGGGCGGTTTTAACAACTACATCAATAACGGTGTCGCCAAGTTGGATCCTCGCACGGACACTGTGAAGGTGGATCACGCACTGAACGAGAAGATACGTCTTTCGGTCACGTTTTCCAACGACAACATCCCCGTGCTGCAGCCCAATGGCGGCCTTACAGGCTCGCCGTTTCCAGTGATCAGGCAGTTCGAAGCGACGACCGGCCAGACGGCGAATTTCCGCGCCAACTTTACCATCTCCCCCACCGCCACTAATGAAATCAGTTATTCGTTCAAGCGCTACGGAGTCGTTCTGCAACTACAAGACGACACCGCTCCGCAGGTCCGCCCATCCGGCCTTACGATCAAGGACTTCTATCCTACGGCGAATACGTTGCATCTGATTCCGCAGATCTCCTTCTCAGGCGGCTGGGGCAGCATCAGCACTAACCTGTTGCCGCTGAATCCGGCCCGCGACGACAATCAGATTCTGACCGATAACTTCAGCAAGGTGCTTGGCCGCCACACGATTCAATTTGGAGGGTCGTGGTTCCACTACAACAAAACGCAGGCGGCGTTCAATTCCACGCAAGGCGCTTATTCCTTCGATGGCAGCTTCACTAACAATCCTGTCGCCGATCTGATGCTGGGGCAGGCGCGCACTTACACCCAGACCAGCCAGCTTTACGTGCGCACTTACAGCTTCGACCAATCGGAGTTCTTTTTGCAGGATGATTGGCGGGTCAATCATAAGTTGACCATTAACATCGGCGCGCGTGAGTTCATCATGCCCATGGTTCACGTGGATGGGAACCTGCAGTCCTCGTTCCTGCCGAGCGCGTTCAGCCAGAAGAACGCTCCGGGTCTCGATGCGGGCGGCAATCTGCTTGCCGGTCCCACTTACGATCCGCTCAATGGCCTGGTGTTTCCTGAAAAGAACGGTGTGCCGCGCGGCTTTGTGAATACCTTCATGGGATTTGCCCCGCGCATTGGCTTTGCATACGACCCCCAGGGTAACGGCAAGACGGCGATACGCGGCGGGTACGGCATCTCGTACCTGAACATCGGCAATAACAATAGCAGCCTGATTGCCAATCCGCCTTATAACTACACCGTCTCACTGCAGAATGTGCAGTTGGACGATCCCAGCGGCGGAACGCCGGGCGTTCCCCGTCCGGTCAGTATCAACGCGTACGACCCGAATTTCAAGCGTCCCATGATCCAGTCGTGGAGCCTGACGGTCCAGCGGGAGCTGCCATTTCGCACTCTGGTATCGGCGGGTTATGTGGGTACGCGTGTAACCAATAGCGAAGTGTGGATCGATATGAATGCGGCGGACTTTGTACATCCGGCAGGTTACAGCTACGATCCGCGGATCAATACTGGATACAACTCGAATCTGCTGCGGCCTTACCAGGGCTATGCGTCCATTACCGAATTCACGTCTGGGGCGAGTTCGAATTATCATTCGCTACAAACAACTTTCCAGCGGCGGTTTGCGGATAATCTTGCTGTGCAGGGCTCCTATACCTTTGGTAAGGCGATTGGAGAAGTGGCCACGGCGCGCAATCCAACTCCGCAGAATCCGCTCAATTGGCGCGGAGACCGAGGCCCCACTGACTTCAATGCGGCACACGTTTTCAGCGGGAATTACATCTACACACTTCCTGTTTTTCGCGGGCGGCGCGATTTAATCGGGCAGGCATTCGGCAACTGGCAGGTGAGCGGCTTCTTCTCGCTGCAGAGCGGGTTGACGTTGTCACCTGGAATCTCTACATCGACTCGCGGGCAGGCAACCCGCCCCGATGCCACGGGGTCTTCCGTGGCAGGGGCAAAAACATTGTTGCAGTGGTTTAATACCTCTGCATTTACTGCTCCGGCTGCGGGCTTCTACGGCAATGCGGGCCGCGGCACGATCGAGGGTCCGGGGTTCGCAATGTGGGATGCCGCCGTGTCGAAGCAGTGGCCGGTGAAGGAGCAGATGAAGCTCTCCTTTAAGGGCGAGTTTTTCAATTTCCTGAACCACACGAACTTCAGCGGCGTGAGTACCTCGCTGGGGTCCGGAACTTATGGACGAGTTACCAGCGCCCGCGATCCGCGCAAAGTGCAGTTGAGCATGAGATTTGAATTCTAGATTGCTCCGGAAGGCCGATTGCCAATCGGCCGCAGAGTGCCAAGCCAATGTCGCTTACATTGGAGGGTTTGTGGCGAGGTCCCGATTGGGTGAGCGGTTCATTGGGGCATTGCGGTGTAGAGCAATTGGGGTCAGACAGCCCATTTTCGGCAAAAACCGCCGAAAAAAGGTGTCAGACCCCAAATGCGCCGTGTCGTTCTAGTCAATGTAAGTGACATTGGATTGCCAATCTGCCCCACATCGGATGAAGAGTGTCGCCGAGGATGTAGAGACTCGGAGATTGAGACAGTTTATTGAAACTCCTTATCGCAATTCTGCTGAGTGGCGTGGCGGCCGCTCAGCAGCCGGCTGCCGCGGACGTTCTATACCGTGAGTTCGCCAATCCGCCGCGTACCCATTCGCTGATGCCTTACTGGTATTGGAACGGTCGTATCACGCCTGAGGAGACACGCCGCCAGATCCAGGCAATGATCGATCAGGGCGTCTATCAAGCCGTCGTATTTCCCTGGGACGGGATGGAGCAACGCTACCTCTCCGAAGAGTATTGGACGCAGTTCGGCGCCGCGCTGGAAATCGCGCGGGAGTTGCACTTCAAGCTTAACTTTGCCGATGAATACGCCTGGCCAAGCGGCCACGCCTGGGATGCCGGCGCGGGCAAGCCGGAGTTGAGCCGCGTTCTTCTTGACCATCCCGAGTACCGCATGATGCGATTGCAGTATACGGAAACTGTGATCGACGGGCCAGCCGCCATGCCCGCGCTACCTGAGCATGCCATTTTCACGGTAGTTGCCCGGTTAAACGAGGCGCAGCAGATCGAGAGTGAAACGATGCAGGTGGTCGACGCCGGTTGGAGGCCGACTGCCGGTCGATGGATGATCACCGCCTATGAGTTGGTTCCTTCCACGGGAGGCCACAACACGCGCGTTGACCTGCTCAATCCCGATGCCGTCGACCGCTATCTGGAGTTAGTGTATGGGGAGTACGCTAAGCGCTTCTCCGCCTACTTCGGCAACACGTTGCAGCTTACCCTGGCGGATCACGAAGGATCCTATGGCGCCCCCATCGCTTATACGCCGAAATTGTGGGATGTCTTCCAGCAGCGTCACGGCTACGATCTGCGCGCGGTTCTGCCACTGCTGGTTCACGATGCCGCTGGCAGTCGCCGTGCACAGCAGGTCCGCAGCGACTACCTGGAGACTATCTCGTCTTTGTACGTGAACTCATTTACCGGTAAAGTTGCCGCATGGTGCGCACGCAACAAGTTGCTTCACGCTACTTCTTTTTACGAGGAACAGATGTTTATCCAGGCCGGTCAGGCAGGCGACATGTTCAGCCATTGGCGCGCCGGCAGCGTGGTGGAGATCGATGCTTTGCTTGAACGTTCGCGCATGCCTCTGGATTTCAAGGAAGCGGTTTCCGTGGCACACTTCGACCGCAAACCACTGTTAGTCGAAAACCAGGGATTGCAGGGGCATTCGACGTTCTTCTCCCCGGAAAAAGCCCGCTTGGGGACCAACATGGCACTGCTGTGGGGCGCGGACCGGCTTATCCCATACTTTGACTACGATCAGCAAAAAGTAACCTGGCCGCCACAGTGGTTTCTTGGCCAGCCATTCTGGCGCTACTTCCGGCACTACGCGTCGTACGTGAATCGTGCACAGTTCATGAACGGGCAAGGCTCGCACGTCGCTCCGGTTGCCATTTACTATCCGCTGGAGACAGCTTTTGCCAATTCCGCGCAGTTGTTCACGCAAAAGCCGCATCGCGATCTGTTCTGGAACAGCTTCGCCGATCAGACGGAAAACTTCTACACGGCATTGCGTCTGGAACTGGCGCGGCAAGGATGGGATTACCACGTTTTTGATGCTGAGTATCTGCGCCGGGCGGTGATCGACGATCGCGGGTTGGACCTTTCCGGTGAGCGCTTCCGCGTTCTTATTCTGCCGCCGATGACAGACCTGGCGCCGTCGTCGATTGCGAGGATCCGGGAGTTTACCGCGGCTGGTGGAGTGGTGCTCGCGATGGGCGCGCAACCGGCGGGCCTCGATGGGTTGCCTATCGAACGATTTGCCGCCGGGACCCATGCCCCGTTCACGGATCACTTGGATTACCTGGAACAATTGCAGGTTCCTGAACCGATCCGGCGCGAAGTTGCACCGTTGCTTGCGCGGCTAGCGAAAGTGCAGACGCGGGAAGCCGAGGTGATCAGCGGAAATGCAGACCACATCTTCTTTTCCCATCGCCGCAAAGATGAGGTCGACTGGTATTGGGTGGTGAATGATTCGGCGGAGCCGCGAGACGTCCGCATGCGCTTCGCGCGCGCCGGAGCGTTCGAAAAATGGGACGCAGAAACAGGAGCGAGGCGGCCGCTGGTGAGCGATGGCGCTGAAGCAAACATACACTTCGAGGCCTGGGATGCCTTCTTTGTTGTTTGCGCCAAGGGTTTGGCGAAACCTGCGCAGCCTGAGCCTGGCTGGAGTGAGCTGAAGACCATCTCAAACAGCGGTTGGCGGTTCACTCCGGAAGCACCGATTTTGCGCGTGCCTTATGCGAAGCAGCCTGACGGGAAGCCGGTTTGGCTCGCGCCAGAGCGCCGCTCGAATGGCAAGTGGTGGATGATCGGTCCGTTTCCTTATGACGATCATCAGGGGTTCTATCGCCCATATCCGCCGGAGAAGGAGTTCCGCGCCGATGCGTCCTACGAAGGTGCATTTGGAGCCGCGAAGTGGAAGTGGATCGAATCTCCCACCTACACCGTGACGCCGCGCGAAGTATTGGGCTTGAGCAGCAGAAGTGCGATGGGTGTCTATTATGCCTATGCGAATGTGTACTCGCCGGTGGCTCAGTCCGCGCAGTTGCGCACAGCGGCCGCCGATGGCATTGCGGCGTGGTGGAACGGCAGCGAGGTGCTGCGCGTGCACAGGCATCCGAAGTGGCTGTTGATGCGCGACGAGTGGGCGGATACCCGGCAGATCCAGGTTCGAAAGGGCTGGAACACCGTGCTGCTGAAGATTGAACCGAGCCTCATGGTGCCCACCGCGTTTCTTTTCCGCATTCTTGGCGAAGACGGGGAGACGCTCAACGGGATAGAATACGCCGCGGACCAGTCGCAAATTCCCTCTACGCCGCCGAATGCGTCCGGACCGCTGGTAGTCGACGTACCGCCCGGCGGGCTGGCGCCACAAGGAGGAACAAGCATGACGCTGCCTGCCGGTCCGGCGCCTGATCATGCCGTCGCGTTCCGGTCAGCGCCTGTGACATTGCAGTTGCAGTCGTGGACCGATTCGGCGCTGGCGTTTTACTCTGGCACGGCTTTGTATGAGACTGTTTTCGAATTGAGCCGGCAGGAGGCAGCCGGGCAACTGGCCCTTGATTTGGGCGCGGTGGGCGTTGCCGCCGAAGTTTGGCTCAACGGCGAAAAGATCGGTGAACGCGTATGGAGGCCATACCGGTTGGAGATTACGGGCAAGGCCATCGCAGGCGCGAATCGCTTGAAGATCCGGGTGGCAAATTCGAACGCGGGCTGGCAGTCGCAGGGCGACACGATCTACCCGAAAGGCAGTTGGGGCCTGCGCTACCAGACAGAACTGGACCGTGTAGCAACAATTAGGCCAAATGGCCTGGAAGGACCTGTGCGGATACTCCGCGCGGTGAAATGAACCTTATGCGAGCACTGCTATTGATTGCGCTAGGGGCTTTCGGCCAGCTTGCGGCCATGGCGCAGGAGTTCGACATCGTCTCCTTCGTGAAGGTAATGGTGGCGATGCGTGATGGAACAAGACTGGCCACCGATATTTACCGCCCGGCGCAGGGCGGCAAAGCGGTGCATGCGAAGTTCCCGGTGCTGGTGACGCGAAGTCCTTACAACAAGAACGGAGAGAAGAGCAGAGGCGAATTTTTCGCGCGTCACGGCTATGTGTTTGTGGCGCAGGATTGCCGAGGCTTCTTCGCCTCGGAAGGCAAGCCGGAGCCATTCGTGGGTGAGGGCGCGGATAGCTTTGACACTGTCGAATGGGCCGCGGCCCAAGCCTGGTCCAACGGAAAGGTGGGTACCACCGGCGCTTCCTACCTTGGCATGAACCAGTTGGCTGGTGCCATTGAACGGCCTCCGCACCTGGAGGCGATCTATGCTGCAGTCGGGCCAGGAAACTACTATGGCGACTCCGCCTATCGCGGCGGCGTGCCAGGACATGGCGTGCCCGTCTGGCTGTTGAATTCTACTGGGCAGAGCGGGTTGGTGAAGCAGGCTGACGCGTGGCTCGCCAATTCCCGCGAGAAACGTGCGGAAGCGTTCGCGCAATTTCCCGTGCAACAGCAGGCCTATTGGGAGTTTTACCAACACCCACATTCGACGCTTATTGGAAGCAAAAGGGCTTCTGGCCGGCGGGTTACTACAAACAGATGAAGGATGTTCCGGCCTACCTGCTGAGCGGCTGGTATGACAGTTTTTGCGATGCCAATCTGCGCCACTTCACCGAGTTATCGCGATTGCAGAAGAGTCCGAAGAAGGTGATGATCGGCCCGTGGTCGCACGGCTATGGCAAGCCCGAGTGCGGAGATGCCGCGTTCGGAGCAGATGGCGACCTTGACGAGCGGTCAATTCAACTCGACTGGTTTGACCATTGGCTGAAAGGGAGTGCGCTAAAGGTGATTGGCGCCGACGCGGTGCGCTATTTCCGGATAGGCGGGAGTGACTCGAGGTCGGCGGCCGGCAAGCTGACTCCAGGTGGTGAGTGGCGTACGGCTCCATTCTGGCCGCCGGCAAATGGAAAAGCGGTACGGTACTACCTTCGGGAAGGCGGTCGGCTCGATGTAGAAAAGCCAAAGTCAGAGCAGCCTGGAACCTATGTCCACGACCCGGCCCAACTGGTGCCAACGCTGGGAGGCCGCCAGGGCAACTTCTGCGTTATGGATCAGCGGCCACTGCAAGCCCGCGCCGATGTCCTTACGTTTTTGAGCGCCCCCACTGACCGCACAAATCGAAGTAACCGGAGCGCCGCGTGCAGAGGTGTGGGTGTCTTCCGATGCTCCGGAAGCGGATTTTCTGGTGCGGCTGACGGATGTTTATCCGGATGGCTACGCCATGATCCTCTCAGAGGGGCAACGGCGCGCGCGTGGCGCTGGTAAGCTCGAGATCGAACTAGGTTCGATAAGCAAGCTGATCGCGCCCGGCCACCGCATCGGGATGTTCATCATGAGCAGCAGTTTTCCGAAGCTTGAGCCGCTGGGGGTGAAGTCGCGGAACACGGTTTATCATGATGCGAGGCGGTCGACGTGGTTGGAGTTGCCGGTGATCGGCGGCGGCCGCTGACAATAACCTGGGGACAGCCCGCGTGTTTCCTTGTTTT
>CAIRSA010000531.1 GCA_903881085.1 uncultured Acidobacteriia bacterium | reverse complement strand
GGCAGCGCGCTCAACGTCGAAGATCTCTACCGCCGCGAAGGCGCCTACGAATACTCAAACGGCGTCAACTACCGCGCCATTTGGGCACTGGCCGCCGGAATCTTTATCGCACTGATCGGCCTCGTGGTCCCGTCATTGCGCGTGCTGTATGATTACGCCTGGTTCATCGGCTTCCTGTTTTCCAGAGCCGTCTATGTCGCATTAATGCAAGGAGTCCGCAAATGAGCGTACCTTTAGTTCGCTATTACATCAATGGTCAATGGGAAGAAGGAACCACGTGGACGTTCCATCCCGTAACCAATCCCGCCACTGGCGCCGTGATCGCGCAAGTGCCATTTGCCAGCGCATCGGAAGTCGATCGCACAGTGAAAGCCGCGCACGCGGCGTTCCTGTCGTGGCGCGAAGTGCCGGTGATCGAGCGCGTGCAGGTGCTCTATCGCTACAAGGCACTGGTCGAAAAATATGCGGAAGACATCGCCCGCATCATGACCACGGAAAACGGCAAGACGTTCGAGGATGCCAAGCTCTCCGTGCGCCGCTCCGTGCAGATGATTGAGGTCGCCTGCGGCATGCCATCGTTGATGATGGGCGATTCGCTGCACAACGTCTCGAAGGATATCGACTCTTACTCCATCCGCCAGCCGCTCGGCGTCTGCGCCGGCATCACGCCATTCAATTTCCCCGCGATGGTGCCCATGTGGATGTTCCCCTTCGCCATCGCCGCCGGCAATACCTTCGTGTTGAAGCCCTCTGAAAAAGTCCCGCTCACGCCCACGCGCACCGCGGAGTTGCTGCATGACGCTGGCGTCCCCGCTGGTGTGTACAACGTACTCCACGGCGGCAAGGAAACAGTCGACGCGCTGATCGAACATCCGCTCGTTCGCGCCGTTTCCTTCGTCGGCTCCACGCCCATCGCCAAGTACGTCTATACGACCGCCGCCGCGCACGGCAAACGAGTGCAGGCGCTGGGCGGCGCGAAGAATCATCACGTCGTCATGCCCGACGCGAATCTGGAAAAGACCGTCGAATCGATCATCAGCTCTGCATTTGGCGCGGCAGGCGAACGTTGCCTCGCAGGCAGCGTGCTCGTTCCGGTTGGCGATGTCGCCGAGCCTCTTCTGAAATTGCTCGTCGAGAAAACGTCGGCCATGAAAGTTGGCAATGGCATCGAACCCGGCACTGACATGGGGCCGCTGGTCACCGATGCACACTGCAAGAAAGTTCTCGGCTACATCGAAAAGGGCGTGACCGAAGGCGCAACGCCGCTGCTCGATGGCCGCAAGACAGGCGAAGGCAAGACCGGCTTCTTTGCCGGCCCGACCATCTTTGACAACGTCACACCGGACATGACCATCGCCCGCGAAGAGATCTTCGGGCCGGTGCTTTCCGTGATCCGCGTGAAGACGCTCGACGATGCCATCGCCCTGGTCAACAGCTCTCCCTTCGGCAACACCACTTCGATTCACACGCGCGACGGATACTCCGCCCGCCGCTATGCGGAGAAGATCGAGGTCGGCATGGTCGGCATCAACATCGGCGTCGCCGCCCCCATGGCCTTCTTCCCCTTCAGCGGCTGGAAGGCCTCATTCTTCGGCGACCTGCACGCCCACGGCAAAGACGCCGTAGCGTTTTATACTGAGACGAAAGTAATCATGACAAGGTGGGTGTAAATGCTGAAGACCAGACACAAGGACGGCGTAGCAATCATCGACGTAAGCGGTACCGTCCGCTTCGGACCAGAGGCAAATCAGTTCCACAACACGATCATTGAGGTCTTCGAAAAGGGCAACCCGAAAATCTTATTGAACTTGGCCGCGCTGGACCGCTTCGACAGCTCCGGCCTCGGCTCGCTAGTCTCCGCCTACGCCTCCATCACCCGCCGCGAAGGAGCCCTCAAGCTACTAAACCCCGGCCACCGCGTAGCCGACTTGCTCAAGATCACCAACACCGCCGGCCTCTTCGAAATCTTCACCGACGAGGCCACGGCACTTTCAAGCTTTAGCCCCGCCCGTTAGTGGGCAAGGGTGAGGCGGGCAATTTGCCTGCCCTGACTAACTCATCAGGCACCGCAGCCTTACGGTCGCGGCTCGGTGAGCAGTCATCTGCCTCTCACCGAGCCGCGCGCGTAAGCAAGCGGTTTCTCAAGGGGCCGATAATGGTCGCCCAAGTCGTTCAAGGGATGAATGCGTTGCTCCTACAACTTGGTACCGAACACTTCCATCTCCTGCAATCCAGGGTGGCCGCCGGTTGCGGTGGCCACTTTGAATTCAATCCAGGTCACCGTGCGGGGATCGAACTCCACTCGCATCGGCGAGCCGTCGTTGGGCAGCGCGCGGACATTCAACTGGCTGCCGTCGCTGAAGCGCAACACGCCGC
This sequence comes from uncultured Acidobacteriia bacterium, assembly GCA_903881085.1. Taxonomy (GTDB): domain Bacteria; phylum Acidobacteriota; class Terriglobia; order Bryobacterales; family Bryobacteraceae; genus CAIRSA01. The sequence continues at coordinate 6,636 of CAIRSA010000531.1, read as the reverse complement.
TGGTCACGTTGTCGCGCAGGTTCGGCCGGTCATACAACACCACTTCCCACACCTCAACCTGACTTGGCCAGGTGAGCCGAATCCACGCGCCGGGCTCGCCGCGTGACGCCCAATCGGCGCCTTCGCTCGGAGTCTCCGCCACGGTTCCATCGATCGCATTCGTCCCTGACTGCCCAGGCTCGGCGTTCTCAGACGACACCGTCACTGTCGCCAACCGCGCCACGTTGGTGATAGTCGGGCCGCTCGGCGCATCGGGCGGCAGTGCGTTCTTCCACGCAGTGGTGCTGGTCGCCTTGAGTCCCACCACATCCTCTACGACCCAGCCTTTGGGCGTGCGATGAAACAGCACGGTTGCAGTGGCGTCCTTGTCGGGCTGATAGTTCGGAGCGCCGGCCAGAATCGCATTGAACTCGGCATGGAACTTCGCGTAGTCGGGCGTTGGCTTGAAGCCCGCGCCGACGTCGCTCTTTGCCGAGTGCTCGTCAACGAATACCGGATCGGCCACATCGTCGACGGTCAGATAGCCGATCGTCACGCGGATGCCGGCGTCGCCTTCGTTGTACATGTTGCGGCCGCGCGGGCCAATGCCACACTCGGTGAACTTGGCATTGCAGCGCAGCAGGCCTGCTTCACTCAGGCGTTTGAACGCGCGGATGGCAGCAGCATCGCGCATATTGGCCTTGTTCAAGCCCTTCAGTATCAGAATGGCCGGCGAATCGAGCGTGCGGCCTTCCGCAAGTTTATCGGCCGTTTTGCGATCGAGAGTGCGGGATGAGTTGCACGCCAGCGTAACAGCCAGCAGCAAAGTGACGGGAACAACCTGCCAGGGTCGAGTAGACATGTTGGAAACTATCCATCAGTGTGGACCTGAACAGCGGCCGTGTCAACGCTATACGTCAATCGCTATACTACGAGGCAGCGATGAGCGAGCGAATCCTGATTCTTGTGACCGGCGGCACGTTCGACAAAGAGTACAACGAACTGACCGGTGAGCTGTACTTCAAAGACACCCACATCCATGAGATGCTCGCGCTTGGCCGGTGCAACGTCGAGCTCGATGTGCGGATGCTGATGATGATCGACAGCCTGCAGATGTCGCCGCTGGACCGGCAGGACATTCTGCGCAACTGCGTGGCATCGCCTGCTTCGCGGATCGTAATCACGCATGGCACCGATACGATGGAACAGACCGCGGCGGTGCTGGGCCAGGCCGCCATCGGCAAGACCATCGTGCTAACTGGCGCGATGATCCCTTACAAGTTCGGCAGCTCTGACGGACTGTTCAATTTGGGCAGCGCGCTGGCCTTCGCGCAGTCGCTGCCCGCGGGTGTGTACGTGGCGATGAACGGGCGTTGTTTCGCGTGGGACGCGGTGCGCAAGAACCGCACGCTCGGCATCTTCGAAAGCAGATGACATCCGCGTCGGGGACAGCCCACACTGTCCCTTGTGGACAGTGTGAGCTGTCCCCTCGCTACACGCCAGCTAAGAAGCACTAACCCAGGTTTTTGATGTCGGCCAGGTTCGGATAGAAGTTCGGCGGCTTGCGCAGCTTGGTCGCCTGCTCATAGGCGTAGGCGTAAGTGATCAACTTCGCCTCGCTCCATGCAGTGCTGATGAACGACACGCCCACCGGCAGACCGCGCACCAGGCCCGCAGGCACGGTGATGTGCGGATAGCCAGCCACGGCCGGTGGCGTGGAGCAACTGTTGGTGAAGTGGTCGCCGTTCAACCAATCGGTAGGCCAGGCCGGCGAATCCGTCGGCGCGATGATCGAATCGAGCTTGTCTTTCTTCAGCGCGGCGTCAATACCTTCGGCGCGCGACAGCTTGAAGCACTTGGCCACAACATCGAGATACTCTTTCGAAGTCAGGGCCCCAAGCTCTTCGGCTTTGAGGAACGTTTCCTGGCCGAAGTACGGCATCTCTCTATCGCGGTTCTTTTCGTTGAACGCGATCACATCTTTGAGCGACGTCATCGGCCCGCCGCGCGCGGCCAGATACTTGTTGAGATCGGCCTTCAGTTCGTAGCGCAGCAGCACGCCTTCATCGTCGTCATACTTCCCGGCATTTGGAATATCAGCCGGATCGATGATCTCTGCGCCTAGCTTCTTCATCGCGTCGATGGCGTTCTCGATCAGCTTCACCACATCGGGATTTACGCCGAAGAGTTTGCGAGCAACGCCAAGCCGCACGCCCTTCAGTCCGTTTGCATCGAAGTTCAAATCGCCGAGCGGCTTTTCGGACATCGCAGCGAGCAACAGCGCGGCGTCGCGCACTGTGCGCGCCATCGGCCCGGCTGTGTCCTGCGTGTGCGAGATCGGAATGATGCCCGAGCCGCTCAACACTCCGACGGTCGGCTTGATGCCAACCAGCCCATTGATCGAAGCGGGAGAAACGATCGACCCATCGGTTTCCGTGCCCACCGCCGCGGCGCAGAAACTGGCGGCAGCAGCGGCGCCCGAGCCGGAACTGGAGCCCGATGGATTGCGGTCGAGGCAGTACGGATTGCGCGTCTGCCCGCCGCGTCCGCTCCATCCGCTGGTGGATCGCGTAGAGCGGATGTTGGCCCACTCGCTCATGTTCGTCTTGCCGAGCAGCACGGCGCCGGCTTCTCGCAGCTTCACTACGATGCCAGCGTCCTTCGGCGTGGGCGCATCCATCATGGCGAGCGATCCGGCGGTGGTCTTCATCTTGTCGGCCGTATCGATGTTGTCCTTCAGCAGAATCGGAATGCCGTGCAACGGCCCGCGCAGCTTGCCTGCTTTGCGTTCTTCGTCGAGCTTGGCGGCAATCGTCATCACGTCGGGATTCCATTCGAGCACGGCGTTGGCGGTGCGTTTGTCGAGCGCTTCGATGCGGTCAAGATATGCCGAGGTGAGAGTCTGGCAGGATTGTTCGCCGGAGGCCATCGCCTTCTGGAGAGATTCGAACGTCGCCTCTTCCACCACGAACTGCGCGCGCTTGGCGCAGGCGGTGAGGGCGGAGAAGGCGAGAAGTGCGTCGCGTCTGGTCATAGCAGAAAGAGTAGCATGTAAGGATGGAAATTACGCCGAAGTTTGTTCCGGCACGACTGGTTTCGCTCGACGCGTTTCGCGGCGCCGTGATGGCGTTGATGGTTCTGGTGAACACTCCGGGCGATGGCCACCACACGTACGCGCCGCTGAAGCACGCCGAATGGGACGGCTGGACGCCGACGGATGTTGTGTTCCCGTCGTTCGTGTGGATTGTGGGCATGGCCATCACGCTGTCGTTGGGGAAGCGCAAGGCGGCGGGTGCGGACCGGTTGGAGTTGATGCGCGACGTGCTGCGCCGCGCGGCCATCATCTATGCGCTGGGCTTGTTTCTGTATCTATTTCCGCACTTCGACTTTCCGCACATGCGCGTGTTGGGCGTGCTGCAACGCATCGCCATCTGTTACCTGATCGCATCGGCGATTTATCTGACAACGAAGGTGCGCGGGCAACTGATCTGGATCGCGGGCTTGTTGAGCAGTTACTGGCTGATCATGTTCTATGCGCCGGTGCCGGAGTTTGGCGCGGGACATCTGGATGTGCAACGCAACTTCGCGCACTACATTGACAGCATCGTGCTGGGCGCGCACAACTATCGCAGCACCAAGACGTGGGATCCGGAGGGAATTGTCAGCACTCTGCCGGCGATTGCCACGGCGCTGTTCGGCATTCTCGCCGGCGAGATTGTGGCGCTTCATGAACGGGTGTCGAAGCGTGCGCTTTGGCTGGCGGGCGCGGGTGTGGTGTTGATTGCCGCCGGGCTGTTCTGCGATCAATGGCTGCCGATCAACAAGAAGTTGTGGACCAGTTCGTTCGCGCTGTTCATGGCCGGGCTGGACTTCACGCTGTTCGCGGGCTTCCTTATGGCCGCCGATGGCATGGGCTTCAAGAAATATTTTCAGCCGCTGGTGATTATGGGAATGAACGCGATTACGGTGTACATGGCGTCGGAGCTGGTGGATACGCTGATCAGCATGTGGGGCGTGCGGCAGTGGATTTACACTAATGTGTTTTTGCCAATTGCGTCGCCGGAGAACGCGTCGCTGATGTTTTCGATTTGCTACGTGCTGAGTATGTTTGCGATTGCGTATGCGATGTATCGCAAGCGGTGGTTTGTGCGGGTATGATGCTGTAAGAAACTTCTCTTGTTGTAGACTACCTAATACTTGAACGAGCAAGATGTCCTATATCAACGGGCGGCAGAAGAATATGGCGCAGCGCTTTACCGTTTAGCGCGAGGGTACGAGGCAGACCCCGATAAACGGCGCGACCTTCTTCAGGAGGTCCACCTTGCAATCTGGCGCAGTCTCGATGGCTTCAAGGCACAGTGCTCGCTGCGAACGTGGGTGTATCGCGTTGCCCACAACACCGCGATTTCCTGGGTTACGCGGCAGAAGCGCGGCAGACCGCACATGCTGGTGAGCCTGGAGGAATTGGCTGAAATGCCGGTAGCGCCGGATGCGAACCGCGGCGTGGCTCTGGAGCGGCTGACACAGTTGGTGCAACGCCTGGAGCCCCGCGACCGTGAACTGATTCTTGCGTATCTCGAAGGCATGGACGCCGCGGCTATCGGTGAGTTGACGGGACTATCGGCAAGGAATGTGGCGACGAAGATTCATCGGATCAAGAAACTTCTCGCGCGTAGTTTCAACGAGGCAGGGCACAATGTCGAATGAGATGAACCCGAACGACCCGAGGAATCTTTGGCAGCTCCAGGAGGTAGAGAAAGTGACTATTACTGTTCAAGAACTTAAATTCCATTCCGCCCGCTTTGAGCGTCGCATCCACTGGCGGAACGTCCGTGAATACGCCGGTGGCGCGTTGGTGATTGCCATGCTTGCGCCGCAGCTTTGGCGGTCACATGGCTGGCGGCTCGTGCCCGGAGTGCTGATGCTGCTGGGCACACTCTATGTAATGTTCGAGCTGTACAGGCGGGGCAGCGCCCGTCCTGTCCCCAGCGAAGCGGGCGCTGCTGCGTCTTTAGAATTTCACCGCCGGGAAATGGAGCGGCAGCGCGACGCGCTGAAGAGTGTTTGGCGCTGGTACCTGCTCCCGCTGCTGCCTGGTTTGATGGCGGTCGCAGTGGCCGTGAGCATTGACCATGGCATCGACTTCCGAGTGATTGGTTTCGTTGCCGCATGCGTGGTGCTCTTCACCGGGATATGGGCGCTGAATGAGTGGGCGGCACGAAAGCTTGACCGCAAGATTCAAGAGTTGAAGGCGATGGAGGCTAAGGATGAATAGACTCTGCTTCTTCTTGATGGCAGCGACAGGTTTCGCGCAGACGGCGCACGGCTAGGCGATTGCCTTGGTGCTGCACCAAATGGGGCGAGACTTGAGGGGGTGCGCTGCCAGCGCGGCCGCTCTGCTCGAATGAAAATCCGCTGTTCAGTAGGTTGCTTTGCGCGATCCGGCCTGGATTGAGCCGCGGTCTTTGTCTCGCAATACGACTCGCAGCTGGTGAGGTTTTTTGGTGCCTGAAATATCTGGGTAGAAGCCCACGATGTATTCCGTGCGCACAAGGTCAGCTAGGGTTGTCAGGATGCCGGGGAGTAAGTCCTTCTCATTCACGGAGGGCGGAAATACGAGGCCGCCGGTTTCGGCTGCGAGGCTGGTAAAGGTGGAGGTGAGTCTCGCCGCAACCTCTTCAGGACTTTGTTTAATTACTCCTGGAAGGAACGGCTGCAAGTCCACCGCATTCAATTTGCGTAGTACTGGATAGATGGGAATTCCATGATTGCGGGCGCTCTGTATGCTCTCCGTGCGCATGAAGGAATTGGACAGGCCATCGGAGACTACCACCAGCATTCGCGACACGTTGTCGTTTCCCTTGGACACAGTTTCCAGGGTGACGAGGATGGAGCCATACAAGCGCGTGTTGCCGCCGCCGTAGGTTCTGATTCGATCCATGGCAGTGCGGAGCGCCTTGACATCGCGGGTAGGCGGGGTAAACTGGGCCACCTCGTTTCCAGTGCGCGGCCAATTGAAGGCGTAGAGGGCGATGCTGACATGTTTGAAACGGTCGAGCAGGCTGGCTTTGAACGATAGGGGTTTCAAGACGTCGTCGTGCTTCATGCTGCCGCTGCAGTCGAACAGAAACGTTATTTCCACCGGCACTTTGCGGGATTGCGCGCCGCCCTCAAAGATTGCGATTCGCTGCGCGATGCCGTCCTGTTCGACTTGGATGTCTTCGGCGCGAAGGTCGTCCAGATACTTGCCATCTCGCATGACGTGGAAGGAGACGAGTGCCAATCCTGTCTCGGCGCGGAAGACGATTTGGGGTGTTGAATCTGGACGTGCCGTGGTGCTTGGGGATTGGCCTGAGAGCACGGTGGTAAAGAGTGCGGCAGTGGCCAGTAGTTTAGTTGAGAAGTCCATCTTGAACTTTTTTACCTGTAACGGGTCACGATCTTTCCCCCTTCAATTCTCAGATTGTTTCCCTTCGAGCATAGTGTCTGGATTGAGGACGATTAGGAGCGCCCTTCGGGCGGTCTTCGCGTTTAAGTGCCCACGGCCGTGCTCCAGAGCTTCACCTGAGAAATCCGTCAATGTCCCGGCGGCCGGACACGACTCGCTACGCTGCGTCTAATGCGCATTCTCACGCTAGAAGCCGGGGAGATTATCAT
>CAIRSA010000530.1 GCA_903881085.1 uncultured Acidobacteriia bacterium | reverse complement strand
CCAATGAACCACTCACCCAATGGGTTACGCGGCCTTCATTCGCAATCGAATGCAAATGCAGAAGATCGCTGTATCAAACCCAGTCCAACAGCTTTTTTTAGGTTCAAGCATGCGCGTCACCTCCTCGGGTTGGGTTCCGCCCAACCCTTCGCGGTTGCTTACCACGTCTTCGGCGTTGAGCGCCCCGCGGATTCTCGAAGCAAGTACGGGCAATTTCTGCCCGCTGGTCGAAGCCGCATAGATCTGCACTAGTTCTTCGTCGGATAGTTCCTTGGGCTGCTTTCCGTGTGCGCGCCCGTAGGTCGTGATTTCCGAAGCATAGTGATGGCCGATGCGGAAGAGTACTTCGGCGTAGCGAAGCAGAGTATCGGCAACCTCCGTCATAGTGGAGTAGTCGGCGTCCACCTCCGCCAAAGAACGCTGAGGATTTACCACCAGGCCGCCGATGATCACAGCGAACGTCTTGTACATTTTGCGCGCCTCGGTGGCGGTTTCGAGAACCCGTGAGCTGTCTTTCAGGTCGCTCATGCCGGAGGTCGCATTATGCGCCAGCAGCCACACCGTTTGCGCGTCGCCGACGACCAGAGTGCAATTGATGCGCAGTGATTCCAGCGGTCCCGGGTTCCGCTTTTGCGGCATGATGCTGCTCGAGAATGTGAGCGAGGGTTTCAATGTTAGCCATGGCACAGCATCGTGGTATTGGGTATGCAAGTCCTGGACAAACCGGCCAATCGTCAGCGCGGCTGTGCCCATGCCGCTGGCGAATTCGACCATAGTATCAGCCGGAGAGATCGCGTTGGCATCAAAGGAATTCTCGACCGGTCCGTCAAAGCCAAGCACCCGGCCGCGCGTGAGGCCCAACTATCCCGCATCGCCGAAGTCCAGGACCAGGTGGCGGCCGCCTTCTCCCACCGCTGCAAGAACGACCTCACCGCCCACGTGCTGGCGGCCCTGACCCTTTCGGCGTTGAGTCTCACCCATCGCGTCTGGTTCGCAAAAGGAAAGAAGGACCTCGAATCCGCCGCCCAGCAGGTCTTCTCGGCGCTAGCAAAAGTCATCCACGAAGAGCGACCGGGCCGGCACTGCGCAACGCTGCCGCCATTCACGCCCACCGCCTTTCCGCCTGCGCGTCTTGTGGATTGCTCGTGGATCACCTCGGATCCTGAACTTATCCCATCCACTTGACGTCGCGTTTCACGCTCTCCACTTGCCTGGCAGAGCAGTATACTAAGGCCAGTGCACCCGACAAAACTCGTCCTCTGTATCCTGCTCGCGGCGGCGGCCGCCGCAGGGCAAGCCCTCCCCAACCGCTGGGTTTACGTTTCGCGCAATCTGCAACGCGACAACGACGTGGAAGACTTCCGCCGCATCGCTGAAACCGCGTCGTCGCATGGCTTAAACGGCATGCTATTCGCTGGCGCGTTCGACGCGATGGAGAAGCATTCGGAGGCCTACTTCCGGCGGCTGGCAGAGGTGAAACAGATCGCCGCAAAGCTCAAGCTGGAGATCATTCCGCTGTTCAATTCGCCCGGTTACGCAAGCGGCATCCTGAGCTTCAACCGCAATCTGGCCGAAGGCTTGCCGGTCCATACTGAATACATTGCCGGCAAACAGGAAGCCCGCCTGGCGCCTGATGCCTCGATCGCCATCCTCAATGGCGGCTTTGAAGAATCGGCGGCGAACAAGGTCAAGGGCTACCAATTAAGCGATTCGCCGGGGGCAATTTCGTTCAGCGACACGGCCATTCAACACACCGGTGCAGCGTCGCTCCGCCTGGAAAACTTCACGGCCAACGAACACGGCCACGGCCGCGTTATGCAGGAAGTGGTGGTGAAGCCGAACCGCACCTATCGCGTCACCGTATGGGTGAAGACGGAAGCGCTGGAGCCGGCCTCGGGATTTCAGATCCAGGTGCTGACGGCGAGTGGGCGCGCTCTCGCGCCGATGCGCCCGAAGATCGAAGCCACCATGGACTGGCGCAAGCTGACAGTGGGCTTCAACAGCGGGCAGTTTACCAAGGTGCGAATCTATGCCGGAATGTGGGGCGGGCGAGGCGGCAAGCTGTGGCTCGATGACTTCTCCCTGGAAGAGGTAGGCCTGGCGAATGTGTTGCGCCGCGAGGGGACGCCTGTTCGCATCACCAATGAATCGGGCGATGTGGTCTACGAAGAAGGCCGCGATTATGCCCCGATAGCCGATCCGCGGCTGACTTTCCGGTTCGATCATGACGGCCCCCCGCTTCGCATTCCAACCGGGAGCCGGATCGCGGAAGGGGCTCGCCTGCGAGTGAACTACTATCACGGCATGGCCATCAACGATGGGCAGGTGACGGCATGCCTTTCAGAACCGGAAGTGATCGAAATCATGCGCCGGAACATCGCGCTGATCGAAAAGCACCTCGCCCCGAAGCAGTGGATGATGTCGATCGATGAGATCCGCGCCGGTGGCTCGTGCGAAACCTGCAAGCGCCGCAAGATGACTATGGGCCAGATTCTGGGCGATTACGTGACGCGGAGCTACGCCGCTATCCGCGAGGCCAGTCCGAAGGCTGTGGTGTGGGCGTGGAGCGATATGCTCGACCCGAACCACAACGCGCATGGCAATTACTATCTGGTGGATGGCGATTATAGCGGATCGTGGGAGCACGTTCCAAAGGATCTTGGCATCGTCACCTGGTACTTCGAAAAGCGCGCGGCAAGCCTGCCGTTTTTCTCCAAGCTCGGGTTCCGCACGCTGGCCGGAGCGTATTATGATGCAGACACGCTGGAAAACCCCAAGGCGTGGCTTGAGTCGTTGGCGAACACGCCCGGCGCAAGCGGGATCATGTACACCACATGGCAGAACAAGTACGATTTGCTGGGAGGGTTTGGGGACCTGGCGGCTGGTGGGAAGTAAGCGATGTTCGAATCCACGCTCGGGGCGCCACTTCTCCTATGCGAAATTCCCAAGCCCACTCTCTTAACAGCAGGCCTGTATCCGCCACATTGAAGTTGTTTCTGCGTGATGATACCTCTCCCTGGGTTGACAGGAAGCCATTCTTGACGGCAATCGGCCACTTGGGAAGCCAAACAACTACGCCCATTGGCAAGTTTTGAGGCCCTCAACTGACTCAGCAGTGTTGGTTCTTGATTCACGCCGCAGCTGCACGGCTACGTCGAGCAGGTGTCTTTGCAGCTCACTATCGACATTGCGGACCAAGCCATGAGTGTGACTCCAAATGCAAAGAAATTGAATTTCCAGCTCATCCGGCGTCTTCGCTTTGTTTGACACGAACCTTCAAAACCCACTACAGTTGAGACTTCAGCTCCGCCAGGCAGACCGGTCTGCCATTGCAGCACGTAGTTAGAGAGGAAACTAGCTTCCAATGTTCACTTCACTCGTCCGAACTGCATTAGCCCTTGCCCTGTTTAGCCACGCCGCTTCGGCCGCGATCCCGATCTCGACCAGCGCTACGTATGAGCAGAATTTCGATGCGATGGGAACCCCGGCGACCATCTCGACGGCCTCGAATCTTCCCGCCGATTTCCGTGTCGACAACCCCGCCGCAGCGCGCACCCTGGGCACATTCAGCGCAGCCGTCGCCACCCTCGCGCGCGCCGGCGCAGCCACCCTTTCCACCTCCGCGGCGAACGGCACCTATAACTTCGGAGCGGGCACAACGGCCTTGGGCACTACGGACCGGTCGGTCGGATTCCTCTCTTCAGGTACCGCCACAGGGAGCGGCAACCTCTACGCTCAGTTGGTGAACAACACCGGCGGCAGCCTCTCCGGATTGCACATCGCCTACAACGTCGAAAAGTATAGGGGCGGCTCAAACGCAGCAGGCTTTCGCGTCCAGCTGTACTATTCTACCGATGGCATTGCCTGGACGAGCGCGGGCAACAACTTTCTTGCCAGCTTCGTAGCTGACGCCAATAATAACGGCTTCGCCACAGTCCCGGGCGCATCGGTCGCAGTCAACAATGACCTCGCCGTCAATATCCCCAACGGAACCAACCTGTACCTGGCCTGGAACTACTCGGTCTCCACAGGGACGACCACTACCAACGCACAGGCCCTCGCGATCGACGATGTCTCGATCCTCGGTGTCGCCGGCTCCAGTCCGACCAACCCCTCCGGAACCGGTGCATCCAACCCCAGCAGCGTGCCCGCAGGCAATGCCACACTGCTCACGGTGGCCGTAACGCCCGGCACGAATCCTGCAAGCACTGGTCTGGCGGTCACAGCCGACCTCACCTCCATTGGTGGCCTGGCGAATCAGCAGTTCTATGACGACGGTACGCACGGCGACGCCACTGCCGGCGACAATATCTTCTCCCTGCAGGTCTCCGTGCCCTTGGCTACTTCGACGGGCAACAAATCTTTTGCGGCCACTATCACCGATTCGCAGTCTCGCAGCGGCGCCGCGACGATTGCCCTCACTGTCACCGCCAATTCGCCGGGCCCCACGGGTACCGGCTCTGCAAATCCGAGCGGCGTGCAGACAGGAGTTTCGACGCTGCTCGCCGTCACGGTGACGCCCGGCTCCAATCCCGCCAGCACCGGATTGTCTGTCGTCGCTGATCTCAGTTCGATCGGCCTGTCTCCAACCCAGCAACTCTTCGACGATGGCTCCAACGGCGATGTGACCCCTGGTAACAATGTCTTCTCTTACCGCGTCACCGTACCACTTGGCGCTACAACCGGCGCAAAGACTCTGCCTGTCACCATTGCCGATGCCCAATTGCGCAGCAGCAATGCGAGCATCGCTCTTACCATCCTGCCGCCCAATTCGCCGAATACCATCAAGATCAGCCAGGTATATGGCGGGGGCGGCAATTCCGGCTCGACGTTCAAGAACGACTTCATTGAACTCTTCAATCCGACAAATTCGGCGGTGGATATCAGCAACTGGTCTGTCCAGTACAACTCGGCTACCAGCACTACTGCCTGGTTTGTCTCAAACCTCTGCACCGCCAGTTGCACGATTCAACCCGGCCATTACTTCCTCGCCCAGCAAACGGCGGGCGCAGGCGGCACCACCTCTCTGCCGGCTGCGGACGGTGCGGCCGGAACCTTGAGCCTCGGCGCCTCATCCGGCAAAATCGCGCTCGTGTCGAACACCACGCCGTTAACGGGCGGCTGTCCAACCGATCCCAGCATCGTCGATCTCGCCACCTATGGCAGCGGAAGCTGCGCCATCTCCGGACCCGGACTCAGTAACACTACGGCGAGTGTCCGCAAAGGCAACGGCTGCATCGACACAGACAACGACGCCAACGATTTCCTGCCGCTTGGCCCGATTCCGCGCAACAGCTCAGCGCCGGTCAACTTCTGCGGTGGCGATCCTACGAAGATTTCCGGTTTGGGCACTGCCACTCCCGGATCGTTCGAAGTTTCCGGGGCCACCCTGCTTACCGTTGCCGTAACCCCGGCAACCTCTCCGGCGAGCAGCGGCCTCACTGTTTCCGCCGACCTGAGCAGCCTTGGGGGCGCGGCCTCGCAGACCTTCTATGACGATGGCACGCACGGCGACCTCCTCGCAGGGGACAATGTGTTTTCGGTCAGCTTGACCACTTCCGCCGCGCTTAACACCGGTGTAAAGTACCTGTCCGCCACTGTGTCCGATTTGCAAAGCCGCACCGTGAATGTGCCAATCACTCTGACGATCGAGAGTCCCACCTGCGGTGTCGAACGCTGGTCTGTCAAGACCGGCACCGATCCGGATGCCGGGCTGGTTAATCTGAACAGTGTGACCCGCACCACCATCAACGACCTGCGCAACATTCCGGCACCCGCAACTCCGCCCGACAATGCCCGCGTTCAACTCACGGAAACGACGCAGTACAGCATCAACGGTATCTTGACCCTTTACAAGAAGGAAACCGACGTCGACTACCACATCGTGGTGCAGGACAACGCGGGCCGCACGATGATTACGGAACTGCCCTCGCCTGCCTGCGTCGGCGCGGCCAGTCCGTTCCTTGCCGGCGTGACCAGCGCCAGAGCCAAGTTCGACGCCCGTTTGTCCACTCTGCCATCCTTTCAGACGGCCAACATTCCGGTGCTGATCAAAGGCGTGGCCTTCTTCGATTTCATCCACGGGCAAACCGGTGTTGCTCCAAACGGAATCGAAATCCATCCGATTCTGGATATTACGTTCCCGGCGGACATCACTGCGCAACTCACGGCCACCACTTCCGGCTTTGTCTATAGCCCGGTGACGAAACTCTACGGGGGGACGATTACTATCGTGAATAACGGAGCCGCAACCGCCGGCCCCGTGAGTGTCGTACTCTCCAATCTCCCCGCAGGCGTTACTGTTTCGAACCCGCTGGGCACTTTTGGCGGAGATCCCTACCTCGCGGTAACCACCGGAACCACCGGCCTGACGGCCGGCCAGAAGATCACCGTTCCGGTGAAATTCAGCAATCCTTCGAACGTGCAGATCCCAGTAACAATGAAGTTATATTCCGGAGCACTGAACTAAACATGGAGAAACAAAATGACTAGTAAATACCTGTTGCTCGCAATGCTCGCATCGGCTGTTCCCGTCTCGGCGGGCTCGTACCTTGTAACAATCAACACGACGTCTGTCTCGTCTGTCGCCGGGAGCTTGTTTTTTGCCTACGGACCAGGCGCTCCCCCGTTCGACTTAGCCACCGCAACCATCACTAATTTCACCGGCGGAACATTGGGCGCCGTGCTGGTGACAGGCGGCGTCGGCACCTTGCCGGGCAGTCTGGCCTTGAGCAATGCCTCGCCGCAGAATTACCAGCAGGCGTTCACGTACGGCAACTCCATCAGCTTCAAGCTCTCGCTGACCGGCCCGGCGTTGAGCACTCCCTCGGCGCTTGCCATCGGCGGTACGGACCTTGCACTCTATCTTCTGGACGGAAGCGACAATCCACTGCTTACGGATGACCCCAACGGGTCGATCGTCGACTTTTCCATCGCCCCGAAAACCGGCCAGGTTACCTACACCACATTCCCCAACGCGGGTGGGTCGACAGTTGCGGCCGTTGTGCCTCTTCCGGAGCCCGGTTCGTTGCTGCTGCTCCTTAGCGGAGCAGGAGTGTTCCTCTACCGTCGCAAAAGCATCGCATAGGCATACAACTCTGATTGCAAGGGTGGGGCAGGCAATTTGCCTGCCCTGACTAATTTTAAAGTCACCTCGTCCTCACAGATACCGTACGGATCAGCACGATGCAGCTGGAGTTTCGGGACAAACTGCCGCATGATTGCATCAGGCGTACTTCACGACCTTCTTTCGGCGGCACCCAATGAACCGTCCTCAATCCCGAAGAAATGAACTTCAGATGAGCATCTTCGGAAACATTCGCAGCATTCTGGTACCATTAACAACGAGAAGTGCGCAGGCCGCGATAGGTGCAGCCCTCGCCATGTCATCTTCTGACTACCGATAGCCTATCTTGCAGACTGCCCTGCGGCAGATTAAGGAAGTTCAGCATGCAGATCCGGGCCGGTTACGAACTGATCTATACCTTTCCACAACCTACACCCATCATCCTGGTGGTAAATATCCACTATTCGCGCGCCTCTGACATCGTCGTCCCCGATCACCTCGTCTGCGAGCCATTTTTCCCGGTCACCGCCTACCGCGACGCCTTCGGAAACTGGTGCCAACGCGGACTCGCGCCTGCGGGCCGTGTCCGCATGACGGCCAACAGCGTGGTCGGAGTTGACGAGCAGCAAGCTCAGTTTGGGAGCGCTGCTGGCGAGGCCTCCGTGGAGGATCTGCCCGACGAAGCCCTTATGTTCCTGCTGGGCAGCCGCTATTGTGAGACGGATCTATTATCAAACACCGCCTGGCAGCTCTTCGGCGGCACGGCTCCAGGGTTTCAGCGCGTGCAGGCAATCTGCGATTACGTTCACAACCATATTTCCTTCGACTATCAGCAAGCCCGCTCCACTCGAACCGCCGCCCAAGCCTTCAACGAACGGGTCGGCGTGTGCCGCGATTTCGCCCACCTTGCCATCGCCTTCTGCCGCTGCATGAATATTCCGGCGCGGTATTGTACCGGCTATCTTAGCGATATCGGACTGCCCCAGCCTTACTCGCCGGGCGATTTCGCTGCGTGGTTCGAAGCCTGGATCGGTGGCCGCTGGCAAATGTTCGACCCTCGAAACAATGTGCCGCGCAAGGGTCGCGTGCTCATGGCGCGGGGCCGCGACGCCGCCGATGTCGCCATCGCCACCACGTTCGGGCCCAATACACTTGAGCTGTTTCGAGTCTGGGCTGACGAGATTCCCAGCTACCAGACGTTGGCGACAGGCCGATAATGTCTATTCTTACGGTGCAACACTGCACGGTCTACCGTTACAGCCATCCGGTCGAGCTTGGCGAACATCGCATGATGTTTCGTCCTCGCGAGAGTTACGACCTGAAGTTGATCCAGACCAGCCTGGTCATCAAGCCCGAACCCGCTCATTTGCGCTGGCTTCACGATCCATTCGATAACTCCGTCGCCGTTGCCACGTTTGAAGGCACTACCTCCGAACTCAGCTTTGAAAGCACTGTGACTCTCGAGCATTTCGAAACCACTCTGCCGGAATATCCGATTGAAACGTACGCCCGGACGTATCCCTTCCGTTATTCCGATGAAGATTTCCCCAATCTTGAGCGAGCCCTGGCTCATCACTACCCCAGCATCAAGGTGGCCCAATGGGCATTGCAGTTTCTCGATCCATCCGAGACTACAGGCACCATGAAAATACTCACCGCCATGAACAACGGCATTCGCCAGCAGCTGAAATACACCGTCCGCACCGAGAAGGGCGTGCAGACTCCTGAGGAGACGTTGCTGAGCAAGCGCGGAAGTTGCCGTGATTTCGCGGTACTCATGATGGAGGCGGCCAAGTCGCTGGGCATCGCGGTGCGGTTCGTAAGCGGTTATGTGTACATTCCCGACGCTTCCGGCCTGGCCAGTGGGGGAGCAACGCATGCATGGCTCCAGGCCTACCTGCCAGGCGCTGGCTGGATCGATTTCTGCCCCACCAATAGCATCATCGGTAACCGCAATCTGATTCGAGTCGGCGTTGCCTGGACTCCGGAGCAAGTGCTGCCGTTGTGGGGCACCTACGATGGGCCGCCGGGGTCCTTCCTTGGCATGGATGTCACGGTAAATGTAACGGAAGTGGCGGATGGCGCTTGACCCGGCGGCCCCTCGAATCGTTCGCCCGCGGGGATCTGGCCGCTTCGTCTTCTTCTGCGATCACTCGAGCAACTACGTTCCGCTCGAACTGCATGATCTGGGACTTCCGCCCACTGATCTTGCCCGGCACATCGCCTGGGATATCGGCGCCGCGGGTGTGACCGAGGTGCTCTCGGAAATCTTCGACGCGCCGGCAATATTCTCAAACACATCCCGTCTCGTCATCGACTGCAACCGCCACCTCACTGCTTCGGATCTTATACCTGAAGTGAGCGATGCGACGCTGATCCCCGGCAATCTGAATCTCAACGATGCGGCCAGAGCGGCCCGCATCGAGCGCTGGTTCCATCCCTATCACAATGCAGTCGAGTCGATCCTGGTGGAACGCGAAACGCGAGGAGTGCAATCCATCGTGGTTTCCGTCCATTCCATGACGGCATCTTTAGCCGGCAATCCTCGGCCATGGCAAATCGCTCTCTCAAGCCATACCGATCGCAGTCTTGCCGATCCGGTGCTTGCCGCGCTGCGCCGCACTGGCGATGTGACCGTGGGAGACAATCAGCCCTACGATTTGGACCCGGCGGTGGACTACAGCGTACCCTTCCATGCGCTGCGTCGCGGCTTGCCGCATCTGCAGGTGGAATTCCGCCAGGACGAGATCGCCCAATCAACGACTCAGCGCCACTGGGCCCAGCGTTTCGCCCAAGCCTTAGAGCGTCTGGAAGATTAGATTCTTACGGCTCAAATCGTAAACAGAAATACTT
>CAIRSA010000529.1 GCA_903881085.1 uncultured Acidobacteriia bacterium | reverse complement strand
GTGCCGCCGCGAATTTTTGCGCGTGCGAAATGGAGAAACGCTTTGCTGTATTGGCCGGCCCGCCTATTCCGTTTCGCAAAAATCCCCAAGCGCCGCCGCACCGATCTTCATTGCCCGGTCAGCGAGCAGGGAATGATTGATTGTTTGGCCATATTGGCCAATACTACAATCCATGAAAAAGGCAAAGAAATGAAGACCCTGACAGCAAAAGATGCCAAATACGGCTTCGGTCAACTGATCGACCTCGCCCGGGCCGCACCGGTCGCGGTGTCCAAGCATGGCCGCCCAGTAGTAGTGGTCGTCGCGGTGGAGGAGTTTGAGCGACTGAAGGCACTTGAAGCGCCTACCAAGGTGCCCACGAAGAAGCGGGATGCAAATTAGCCGCTTCAAACAAGCTATAGCTAACGAGAAAAGGATTCCACCAGATGTTTGAAGCCACGTTTTCCGCTATCGATAGGGTGCTCTGGAAAGAAGAAGGGTGCAATACCGAACTGGACTACACCGAACAGGCCTCGTGGCTGCTATTCCTGAAATACCTGGATGCGTTAGAGCATGACAAGGATACTGAAGCCGTCCTTAACGGTAAAAAGTACACCTATATTCTGGATGCCCAATACCGCTGGGAGGCTTGGGCTGCGCCGAAAGACAAAGAGGGCAAGATTGACCACAACAAAGCTAAAACTGGGGATGATTTACGCAGGTTTGTAGATGAAAAGCTCTTTCCCTACCTCAGCGGTTTTAAGCAAAAGGCTACTGGCCCAAACACCATCGAATACAAGATTGGCGAAATCTTCAGCGAAATAGATAACAAGATCAAGAGCGGCTACAACCTGCGAGAGATCATTGATCGCGTGGATGAGTTACGATTTGGCTCTCAACAAGAGCGCCACGAGCTGTCTTATCTTTACGAGACCAAGCTCAAAAATATGGGTAACGCTGGGCGAAACGGCGGGCAGTATTACACCCCACGCCCGCTCATTCGATCCATTATCAAAGTTATCGACCCCAAGGTGGGTGAGCGCATCTACGACGGCGCATGCGGCTCTGCGGGCTTCTTGTGCGAAGCATTCGACTACTTGCGCGCTAAGCCGGGCTTGACGGCGGGTAATCTCAAAACCTTGCAAGAGCGCACCTTCATAGGCAAGGAGTTAAAGCCCTTGGCCTACGTGATCGGGATCATGAACATGATCCTGCACGGCGTAGAAGCGCCCAATATCCTGCACACGAATACCCTGACCGAAAACCTCAGCGACATGCAGGACAAGGACCGCATGGACGTGGTGTTGGCCAACCCGCCATTTGGCAGTGGCGAACGCCCCGAGACGCAGCAAAACTTTCCGATTCGATCTGGGGAAGCCGCGTTCCTGTTCTTGCAGCACTTCATCAAGATCACCAAGGCGGGCGGCAGGGCCGGCATCGTCATCAAGAACACTTTTCTCAGTAATACAGACAATGCCAGCGTCAGCCTGCGCAAGCTGCTGCTTGAAAGCTGCAACCTGCACTCTATTCTAGATATGCCTGGCGGCACGTTTCAGGGCGCGGGCGTGAAGACCGTGGTGCTCTTCTTTGAGAAAGGCACGAAGACGCGCAAAGTCTGGTACTACCAGCTCGACCCCGGCCGCAACATGGGCAAGACAAACCCGCTCAACGACGCCGACCTCGCCGAGTTCATCGCGCTGCAAAAGACCAAGGCCGACTCGCCCCAAAGCTGGAGCGTGGACGTGGCGGCCATCGACCCGAAGACTTTTGATTTGTCGGTGAAGAACCCCAACGGCGGCGAGGAAATCGCGCACCGCAGCCCACAGGAAATCATGGACGAAATCGCCGCGCTGGACGCCGAGAGCGCGGAAGTCCTGGGGAACATCAAGGCGCTGCTGTGAAGAAGGGGTGGACAGGGTCGCTTGTGGAGACTCGGATTTCGCTGAGAGAATCGAGCTGGCAAACGAAGCAGCTCGGAGAAGCCTGCAATGTCGAATACGGCACGCGTGTCGTCCAGAAACGCGATGGAGGAAAAGGCTTCCCGGTCTATGGGGGCGGCGGGGCGACCTTCGAAATGGATGTGTTCAATCGTGAGGACCGCCTAGTCGTTGCACGCTTTGGAATGTCCGCGGAATGCACGCGATTTGTTGCTGGAAAATTCTTTCTCAATGACAGCGGACTGACCGTGTTGCCCAAGAACGGAACGATGCTTCAACGGTTCTTGGATTATCAAATGTTGGCGCTCAACGATGACGTCTATGCATTGGGGAAAGGCGCGGCACAGAAGAACCTCGATGTCCCAGCGTTTCGTACCTTGCCCCTTTTTATTCCCGAGTCGCTGGCCGAACAGCAGCGGATCGTCGGCCTGCTGGACGAAGCGTTTGAGGGCCTCGCCACCGCCAAAGCCAACGCCGAAAAGAACCTCCAAAACGCCCGCGCCCTCTTCGAAAGCCACCTCCAATCCGTCTTCACCCAGCGCGGC
>CAIRSA010000528.1 GCA_903881085.1 uncultured Acidobacteriia bacterium | reverse complement strand
GGTTAGGAGGAGGAGCGCGAGGGCGAGTTTGCCGTAGGGGGCAATTGGGGTCAGACAGCCCATTTTCGGCAAAAACCGCCGAAAAAAGGTGTCAGACCCCAATTGCGGCGTGTCGTTTTTTGAGTTAGTTGTTTGGACAGGCGGATTGCCTGTCCTACCCATGGAAATTCGCGGCATTTAGCGGCCCCTCCCGAATTTGGCGGCGTCGAAATCTTTGCGCAGGCGCTTGAATTCGGTTTCGATTTGCGCTTTGGAGTGGATTTTTGGGTCGAAGAGTTTTACGCCAGGCGCGTTGGCGGTGGCGCGGATGGGGACGAGGGTGGCCTTGTCGGCGGAGATGAATTCGACGATGGCGGATTTTTTATCGTCGGAGGGGAGCCAGGTAAAGGTTAGCTTCTGCGGGCTTTTAGAGCCACCGGGGGGGGGGGGGGACGAACAACGGCCGGATTGGGTCCGATGGTTTGCCCGTGCCGATTAATGGCACGGATATGTAAAGTCTTTCACCCTGAGGGCGGTGAATTGTTTTTGTTTGCGCGGAAAGTGCCGCGGTTAATGCGATACAGCAGAGTATTATTCGCATGTCTTGGGTAGGATACTCTGGTTTAATAGCGAATGCAATACTTTTTTAGCGTGAGTTCGCTTGTCTGTCTGGAAAGTGATATATTTGGCTTCGAACGAAGGCTATTACAATGCGAACAAATTTAGTTTTGTTGTTGGGGCTGGCGATTTCCGCCGCTGGGCAAGTGAAGACGGAAGTCCCGCCGCCGGTGCCGGGCGCGAAGCCGGTTGCTGTTGAGCGCATCAAGATTCACGGCAAAGCGCTGGAAGGAAATCTGGAGGGCGATGCCGTTGACCGGGAGGCCTTGGTCTTCCTGCCGCCCAGCTATGCCACCGCGAAGACACGGCGCTACCCGGTGGTCTATGCGTTGCACGGTTACTCCATCGGCGCCGAGCAATGGTCGAAGGAGATCCATGTGCCGCAGACGATCGAGGGTGCCTTCGCAGGGGGGGCGAAAGAGATGATCGTGGTGCTGCCGGATTCGAAGACGGTGCACAACGGCTCGATGTATTCCAGCTCCGTCACTACGGGCGACTTTGAGACATACGTCTCGCGCGATGTGGTCGCATACGTGGACGCGCATTACCGTACCCTCGCCAACCGCGCGAGCCGCGGGCTGGTTGGGCATTCCATGGGTGGTTACGGCGCGACGCGCATTGGCATGAAACATTCCGATGTGTTTGGCAGCCTGTACATCATGAGCCCGTGCTGCCTGGCGCCGCGCGGTGCTGGGCCCGCGAATCCGGCGAGTGAGAAGGCGCTAGAGGCGGTGAAGTCTCCGGCGGATTCAGCGGGGTTGCCGTTCGGCCTGCGCGCCCAGTTGGCATCCGCCGCGGCGTGGTCGCCCAATCCGAAGAACCCGCCGTTGTATCTCGACCTGCCTTCGAAGGACGGAGTGGTTCAGCAGGATGTGATCAACAAATGGGCGGCAAACTCGCCGCTGGCGTTTTTCGATCAATATGTTGGCAATCTGCGGCAGTACCGGGCGATTGCCATCGATGTTGGGGACCAGGATGGTTTGCGCGCTGGGGCCGGTAAGTTGCATGAGATGATGGACACGTATCAGATTGTGAATAGTTTTGAGATTTATAGCGGCACGCACGTTAGCCATGTTGCGGTGAGGTTCCAGAACTTTGTGATGCCGTTCTTCAGCAAGAATCTATGTTTCACTTGTAAGTGATTTGGACTTTGGGCATAATGCTACATATTGCTTAGATACGCCTTTTGTCTGGCTATTGTCGACTGATTTGGAAGGCTCGCAGGTTAGGGCAAGGTTACTATTCAGTTAGTCAGGGCAGGCGAATCGCCTGCCCCACCCTTCATCACGGCACTTTGGAGACTACGATCTCTTCTAAGCCGGAATGAAGCCGCAGTGTGACAAACCCGTCGCGTGCCTCGACTGGTTCTCCACCATTGACAGAGTAGCGGCCGGGCTGCAGCCGGTCACCCATGATGCCGGCCAATTTGAGTTCCTGGGTTCCGGACGCCGGTTCCAGGACCTTCCACATCCGGCCCTGCTCGTCAAAGTGGAAGGTGTTTGCGCCCGCGCCTTGGGCGAGCGGCTCGCGTTCCACCTTGCCGAGGCGGATGCGCACCGGCTCCAGACCCGCAGCCTGACGCATTGACACGAAGTACGGCAGCCAACGCAGGTTCATCGAAACCACCAGAGCGTGTGGCATTGTCGAAACCGCCTGCCGGACTTCTGCCACGGGCTGTTATGCTACGATGCCTTCGTGGAAACAATTACTCGATTAGATGTTGTAGCGCACATTCAGGCGCTGCCCGGCCATGAGGCGCTTGTGCGCGAAGTTTTGGAAAGCTACGTTGCCCCAACGCGACTGGAAGAAGGGTGCCATCGCTACGATCTGTTTGTGGATATCAACGACCCTGCCAAGTTCACGTTCATTGAAGAGTGGACCAACGCGGAGACTCTGTTCCGCCATTCGCAATCGGCACATCTGGCGGCAGGCAAGCCGCGGCTCGAAGGCAAACTCGCCTGCGAGACACAGGTATTGAAACTCACCCAGATCGCCTGACAGCGGAAAATTTTCGCGGGCAATGGCTCAGCCGAACCCTACCGCGCAACAGATCCAACAGGTGCGCGATGCGAATTATTGCGCGGGTCCTACGGTTACTCTTGCCATCTGGTATGTCCAGGGTAGCACTCGAAATCCGAATGGGCTGGGCACATTAGAGACCACACAGAAATAACTTCACATTGACTGCGCGGGTCCACGTGGCGCGGGAACTCCTGCCAGCCGCGTCCCGATGAGTCGGGTCGCGGCAGAGTGAGACTCCAATGTCGCTTACATTGGAGGTTTTGTGGCGAGGTCCCGATTGGGTGAGCGGTTCATTGGGGCATTGCGGTGTAGGGCAAT
>CAIRSA010000527.1 GCA_903881085.1 uncultured Acidobacteriia bacterium | reverse complement strand
GGTCTCGCCCTGGTCTGGCTCTCCCTGCTGCCGGCTATTGTCTTTGAATGGTCCGTCTATCGCCGCCATACCTTCGGCCTCTTCATCCGCCGCCGGCTAATCATCGCCTTCGAAATGAGCCTCACCACCGCGGCCTATCTGCTGCTGGTGCGCAACGTGGCACGTTACGCCGAAGCGGCCATCGACGTTTACGGCCGCCTGCTGGAACTCGCGCTCATCCTTGCCGCAGGCGTGCTGTGGCTGCCGCTCTATTCCTGGCTGGCCCGCCGTCAGGCGCGCCGCCTCGAAGCACATACAGCCTTCGCCAAACGCCTGATGGAAGAGGCGGCCGCGGAGCTCGATCTCGAAAGCCGCATGCAGTTGATCGCCACGCGCGTCAGCGCGGCCTTCGGCTTCGCCCGCGTGTTGCTCGTCTCCGGCGAACTGCAAGTCCCCGCCGGCGTCATGCCTCCCGCCGCCGATCCGGGCGAGAACGATTTTCTCTTTCTCCCCGCTGCCGAATACAAATACATCTTTCCGCTGCGCGATGAGCACCGCGTAATTGGCACGCTCTACGTCGACCCCTCGCCGCGTGTCTTCCTCGATGAAGACGAAGCCGCCATGGTCGTCATCGCCCGTCAGATCGCCCACTCCCTGGAAGCCTGCCGCCGCATCGACGAAAAATTCCGCACGGAAATGCAGCTCGTCCGTCAGGAGCACCTCGCCATGGTTGGCACCCTCGCCGCCTCCATTGCCCACGAGGTGAAGAACCCCCTCTCCGCCATCAAGACGCTCTCGCAAGTGATGGCCGAAACCCCCGATCTCGACCCCCGCCTGCAACAGGACCTCGGCTTCATGGGCACGGAGATCGACCGCCTCAGCGCCTGCGTGCAGCAGTTGCTGACCTACGCCAAGCCCGTCGACCAACATGAGTCGCGCATCACCGTCGGCGAACTGCTGCACACCACGGCCCGCCTGCTCTCCCACGATTTCGCTGAACGCAACCTGCGCATCGAATGCGGCGTGGAGCCCGCCGCTGAAAACCGTCGCGTGCCCTATCAGGCCATGCAGCAGGTGCTGCTCAACCTTGGCCTCAACGCCGCACAGGCCTCGGAAGCCGGCGGGCGCGTATCACTCGACGCCACGCAACTCGCCGATGGCCGCATCGCCATCGCCGTCGGCGACCAGGGGCCCGGCATCGCGGCTTCGGAACGCGAAAAGATCTTTGAACCCTTCTTCAGCACCAAGCCCAAGGGCACCGGACTCGGTCTCGCCATCGTCCGCAAAAATCTGCGTTATCTGAACGGCGAAATCTCGCTTACCAGCCCAGCCGAAAGCGGTCGCGGCGCGAAGTTCACCGTAGTGGTGGCCGCAACATGAAACGCGCACTCCTCTTGCTTGCCTGTGTACCGCTTGCCGCGCAATCCATCTATCCGCCCGATCGGCTCGCCCTGCTGCGCCGCGCAGTGGATGAAGCCTACCAGCTCAATCACGCCGAGGCGCGCGCCATCTGCCAGCAGTACATCGCCCGCTGGCCTGACGACGCCGCAGGCTACACCTACCTCGCCCGCATCCAGTGGAGCGAGGAACTGGCAAACCGCCAGCTCTTCACGCTCGACCGCTTCTCTGCCGACGAGTTCTTCTCCGATGAAGGCCACCTGAAAGTGAACGTCGCCCCCGCCGTGGAGGCGCGCTTCCGAAAATTGAGTGACGATGCCCTGGCCCGCGCCAAAGCCCGCTTGAAGATCTCGCCCGAAGACCGCCAGACCCGCTTCACGCTTGGCGTCGCCTACCAGAATCTGGCCAGCTTCGAAGCCTGTTTGCGCACCAAATGGTGGCTTGCCGTCCGCTATGCCGATCAGGCCTTGAAATACCACCAGGAACTGGTGTCGTCCTCCGCGCCCGTTGCCGACGCGCGAGTCACCACGGGAATTTCGAAATACGCCATCGGAAGCGTTCCCTTCCGTTTCCGCTGGCTGACGTTTCTGCTCGGCTATCACGGCGACAAAACCGCCGGCAAACGTGAACTGCAGATCGCCGCCGAACAGGGCGAACTCGCCTCCGCCGATGCCAGCGTAATCCTCGTTCTGCTCCACACACTCGATTCCGAATACGACGCCGCTAAACTACAGCTCGACCGCCTGCACACGCGCTACCCACGCAACTATCTGGTTCACCTGGAAATGGCCGCGCTCGAATCGCGCCGCGGCCGCCATGCCGAAGCCGAAAAGTTGTATCAGGAGATTCTCGAAATGGTGGAAGCACGCTCCAACGGTTACGAACGGTTGGAGCGTGCCGTGGTTTATAGCCAGCACGGCGTCGCCCGCCGCGCTGCCGCCGATTACGCCGCCGCCGAAAAACTCCTTCGCCAGTCGCTCATCGAACCCGGCGCCGCCGAGCGCATCAAAACCGCCGCCCGCCTTGAGTTGGGTAAAACGCTCGACCTGATGGGCCGCAGAAAAGAGGCCCTCGCCGAATACCGCCAGGTGCATGCCGCCGAAGATTTCGCCGGCACCCGCCACGAAGCTGGCCGCCTCATCAAAGCGCCATTTTCAATGCCCGCGCAGACCGCGAAGTGAACTCCTGTTCCAACGTAGCCTTCGCCAGGTCCAGCGTCTTCTTCGTGGCCGCCGAAGTTCGCTTCATGATGATGGGCCGCAGCAAGCGTGCGATGGCTGAAGTGAGTAAGTCGCAGCGGCCGCGGTTGATAGTGACCAGGTAGGTTCCTCCCTCGCTCGCCATCAGCCGGTCCACCTGCAGGCTGGCTTGAAAGTAACGGCTGGCGAACAGTTGCTCCGTCACCACCGCCGCTTGCTCGTCCTGCTGATACACCGTCACCTTGGTGATCCGCACCAGATTTCGCAGACCGATATCCACCTTCGCCCAGGCATAATACTCGCTCACCATGGGCATCTCCATCTGCAGATAGGCACTGGAATTCGCCCGCAGCGTGAGTGCGTCCTGGCTGCTTGCCCCGCTCGCAGAGTGCTCTCGCACAACGCGCACTAGAAACTCCCTCGCCGCCAATTCATCGCTTTCGTGAAATGCAGACAGGTCTCCGCCATCGAGCGTCAGCCCCTTCAGATCGGCCACCGTCGGGTTCTTTGAAAACGTCCCCAGTTGAAGCAGCGTAGGCCCCTTGCGGTACAGATCGCCGCTCTTGGCGCGCTGGAGATAATAGGCAAAGGGAATGTCAAAGCGAGTTACGCCCACTGTCACCATCTCCTGCGGTATCCCCGGATCGGTGGTCCGCACCACGCGTTGCCCGGCGCGCGCCGCATCCACCTCCTGATCTATGAAACCAGCACTTCGCCGCAGAAATTCCTCGCTCGAGCCTAAGTCACCACACCTTGCCACCATTACGCCGCAAGTTAGCGTCAACATCACGAAGTTCCAAGTCATTGTCTGCTCCTCTCTGGAAACACAAAAAACTCTCCGGCTAAGAAATTCACCAGCCCACTCGACGCAATTGCCAGCAAATTACCCACAATATAATTCACGTCAAACACCCGCATAAAAAGACTAGTGAAATACAAATTCGAAGTAATCGAGACCAATCCGAACGCCGCATTGAACCGCACCAGCCGCAAGCCAATCTCCCGTGCCCGCAGTCCGCGGTTCTGCGCGCCCCAGGTCCATCGCAGATGCCACACGAAATTGTGCAGAATGGCCAGTTCCACCGCCGCGGCCGTTGCCATCATCACGGACAATCCCAGCCACTCGCGGCAGGCAATCACGCTCACCATCTGCACCATCACGCCCAGCGCGCCCACGGCCTGGAAGCGAAACACGCGCAGTATCATTGCAGCCTCTCTTCGCGATACAACGTCATCGTATTGCGCACAGCCGTTGCCGCAAACAATGCCACCATGCCGATCGCGCCAATCACTCCGCCAACATCCATCAACAGGTACCGCCCCACCAACACGTGCGAATCCGTCCGCATGACCAACGCGCAGTTTCCCATGATCAGCAGCACGCGCAATTCCGTTGGCCCGAACGGCCCATGCGACAGGCGGAACGTGCCGATGGTGTAAGTGGCCAGATACGATTCCACCGAAAGCAGCAGAAAGGCGATCAACAGCGCGATCGCCACGCCCGGACTCATGAAGCCGGAAAAGCTCAGCCCGCCCAACAGAAATACCGCCGACACTACGTCGATCAAATGGTCGACATAGAATCCATAACGCGGCCGCTGCCGGTTCCGCACACGCGCCAGCGTGCCGTCCAGGCTATCTCCAAACCAGTTGAGAACGATCATCGCGTTCACCATCCACAGCCATTGAATGTTCTCCGCCGCAAGCCAGTAGCCCGCGCCGGCAATCATCATCGACGTAAGTCCGAGGATGGAAAGATGATCTGAATTAACGAAGGATGGCATGCGTTCCGCCATCCAGATGAGCGACTTCTTTTCAACACCCGCGAGAATACTCTGCTGTACGCGATTCGCGTTTCTAAAGGTTGTGGTAGTCATTACGGCGTCTCCTTGCACTCTGTAAGTGCAAGCAACGCGCCACGACCCCATTGAGGTGTGAATGTGCATAGGCGAATGGCCACCGCCACCCACCGAAACGCTGTGTTTTCAAGGGTGGGGCGGGCGATTCGCCAGCCCTATTCGCAGGGGAACCGATTACTCCAAGCGCCCTCAACGCCTAACAACAGCAGTAAGAACTTTCCGACACTGTCAGCCCAACCTTGCCAATCCGCCCTGCTCAGTAACTCGCCCCAGTCCTGCGCCCCTCACTTTCGCCACGCAGCCAGATATACAACGGCGCATGCGGCGACGGGGCAGGCCAGGGAAGTGCCACTCGCAAGGTCTGCGCGGCCGCATCCCCCGGCGCAGGTGTCGGCACGTTCTCCACCCGTACCCCGCCCTGTTCATTCCAACCCGTTTGCGCAATCACATCCAGGTCCTTGCCCTTCAAGATCCCCACAAACGCGGCTGTGCCAATCTGTTCGTTCGTCAACGTGAACTGCTCAATGCGCGGCACGCGCACAATGCGACCGATCGGATACGCGTCTGACTTTCCTTCGGGGTCAATGTCGACCGTCGCCGTCAACAGGCAACCAGGATAACCCGCCAGCGAAGGATCCAGCGATAGAAACAACATCCCCGGAGCCGCCACCGAAAGTTCAATTCCTGCTGT
This sequence comes from uncultured Acidobacteriia bacterium, assembly GCA_903881085.1. Classification (GTDB taxonomy): domain Bacteria; phylum Acidobacteriota; class Terriglobia; order Bryobacterales; family Bryobacteraceae; genus CAIRSA01. The sequence continues at coordinate 62,251 of CAIRSA010000527.1, read as the reverse complement.
GTGATCGTCAGGGGATAATCGGAACGCTTTTCTCAGTCCGCCGGTCTTGCAGCCCAATTCGACTACCGGCCTCGTCTCAACCGTGCCCTCCGCTGTATCGCGCGATCGGCTATACGCGATGGTGAATCCCACTGCCGTTCCCGCCGGCAATTCGTCCGCGCGGAACGATATGCCAAGCGCCGCCGGCACGGATTTGCGCACTTCGCTGATCGCCGGCCTTGCGCTATAGACTTTGATCGCACCCTCCACAACGAGAGGCGATTCCAACCCTTTCACCTTGATCGAAATCGGAAATACCTGACCTACTCGAACCAAGCCAGCCAGTCTCACGCTGCCCGTCCAGCCTCCATTCGCAAGCCCGCCTTTGATCTCTCCAGCCGCGCTCGATACGGCCTCAATCCTTTCCAGGTTCTTACCATCGAAACGCAGCGCCTGCTTTGCTTCCTCAAGATTCACACGCACGGGCAAGCCCGTTATCACCGGATTCGGAGGCAGAATCGTGAATGCGATCTCGCGATGACTTCCGCCCGCCTGCGTCAACACCAACTGGTAAGTCCCGCGGACGGCCGTATCGATATCGACTTCCACCGTGTCCTGCGCCCCGCAACGCTTGCCCATTGGCAGTGTGAAATGCGTTTCCACGGCAGCGACCGTATGCGGCGACTGCTTTGTCACTGCCGCCTTTTCCAGAAACTGAAAGTCCGCACCAGTCAGCTTCAGCATCACGTGCCCGCTGCCTTCAATCAACACATCGCCTGCTTTCGGTGCCAGCTTCACACCCTTGAAATCCGCCAGTTCCACCACATGCACCTTGCCCGCAATCTCCCACGAATCCCAATCCCAATTCGCCGCCAACTTATACTCGCCCGCCGGCGCCTTCACTTTCGTAAGATCCAGATCCATCGAATTGGGAGCACTGCTTGCATGAACAGTAACTTTCTCCCCTGCTCCACTGGCCGCCACAAGCCGCCACTCTCGCGCCTTCTCCAGCAACTTTACTCCGCCTTCGACGTCCGCTTTTAATGCAATCGTGGAAGTGAGTCCTGCGGGCAAAAACGTAGGCCCAGCCATACTAAGTGCCGGCGCCTTCAAATTCGGCACGCGATATGCCCACAGATAAGCCGCTCGCGTCCGCGCCTTCTGCGGTGGAGCTTTCATGCACATGGCAAGGCCATCGTGATCGGTCGCCTGCGCGAACGCAGAGTGAAATTCCGTGTCGGGCGAGACCGCGCCTTTGATGCTCTGCAGCAGCATGGTGCCTCCTGCCGCCAGCCCCACCGCATTGCCGAAAAACATACCCGCGATCGACGCAGCCAACCCGCCCGATTGCTGCATCTGCGAACTCTTACCAGCCAGCGGATCGTACGTCCCAGCCGCCGGCACCATGGCCTTCAGCAGCACCGCCGCCTGTTGATCGGTCGAAGTCTTCGGATCCAATTTTGGCGTGGCAACACTGTAGCGCGCGGCGAACCCCTTCAACGCCGCGTCCAGGCCGCCCGACTGTTCGGCATTCGAGAGCTCCTGTACCAGGCCCTCCACCTTCGATGTCTGGTCCGCATAATCCGCCAGCTGATCCACCAGTTGGCGATTGCGCGTTGCCAGCGATTTCACCTTCCCCAAGCTGAACCCTTGCGGCCCCACTACAATCGCGATGGCCGCCGGCTTCACCGTCAGGTTCCACTCCGCCCTTCCACTCGCCTTGCGCGGCTCTAACACCACCAGGTCATTGCCTGACTCCGGTGCGATGATGGCGGTGACCTCCGTGTCCTCCCCATTCTTATGCCCCAGATTCACCGGGTCCCACAGCAGGATCGAACCCGAGGGTATGGATGTCAGCGACTTAATCGGCAGCGCCACGCTGCCAATCGACCGCCGCACAAGAATGCGAAAAGTGCCCAGCGACGCGCTTCCCTGGCACACCTGTTTAGACTGCGCAAATACTGGCGAAGCCAAAAGGGCCAGACTGGCCACTACAATACGGAGATACAACGGAGCGTAGTTCATTGTGTTCTATCCCCTAAGACGAACCGACTGCCCCATTTCGTCGACCACCCCCCCCGAAAAACCTGGGGACAGCCCGCGTGTTTCCTGGTTCTTGCCTGATCGCCCCCCCCACCCGCCCAGCACCGGCCGCAATTACAATGAAGGCGTGCCCCAACTGGCCACCACTCGGCAAAGGCTAATCCAGCTTTTAATTGTGCTCGGCCCAGTCCTCGCCGCTGCGCAACCATACACCTTCAGTCCGCGCATCGAACGAACTCTGCGCGACACTATCCACTATGAAAAACTGTGGGACGATTCTCCGAAAGGCTTCAAATCCAGCTTTACCGGCAGTGCCACCTTGGCCATCGCTGAAACAGAGAAGGAGATCTGGTACTGCAGCCGTAAATTGGGCGTCTGTGCCGCCTATCTTACAGCAGTCGAGCGCAACTGGATGCGTAATCGCTCAGGAATCTGCCCTCCCGGCAATAGCGATGAAGCGGCCTTGGTTGCTTACCTTAACGCAAAGGGAGTGCACGTGGATGAGCCGTCTCCATCCCGTGAGCCAGTTGTTCTTCGCCCCAAGCAAAAGCTCGGGCTTGTGCCACTCTTTCCCATTCGGTGGCCGACAACTCTCGACATCAAGCCTACGAGCGTAATCCGCAAAGAATATCAATCCCCACCTCCGGACCCAATGGACGCAGTCATCCAAGGCATACGGCAAAAGTTCGGGTCCTCTTCGCACTTCCCCGTGAAAATTGCCTGCTTCAAGCCTGCGGATCCCGATGTCCAGGTTTATGCGCATGGGGGCGAAGTTGGCCAGTTTATCTTCTCGATGTTCTGGGATAGAGAACGCGAAGGGTGGCGCTTCACCGCCTCACTCAGTCCCGAACAAGGCCAGCCGCTCTTTGACCGTAGAAAGGCCATGATCGAATCGCTGACTTGCCGCGAGGCTAATCTCTAAGAGCCGGGCTTGCCACGCAGCTTCAACAAGAGGATACCGAATCAGCACTCGCCTCAATCACTCTGTCGCACTGGTCCAAGCCCAACGACCAAGCGGGAGTTTGAACAATATCGAAAAGCCGTTGGCAGAATCATGGGTGATGTTCATCTTGAAGTCTTCACACCCATTCATAAAGAGCATCCTGCCCTCAGGCCCAAGGAATGGGATTGATTTTCCGCACAATAATTTTCAATCGGTGTCGTTGGCTGCGTCAGGAAAGGGTCTTTGTATTGAGCAATAGCGCCAACAACAGATAGTCAAATGCGAAAATTACAATTAGCACGCCATACGCCGAAGAGTAACTCCACCGTGCCAGCCAGTTATCTGCTACCTGTTCTATGCACAGAATCCACGCTTCCTGGGTAGGCTGAGCCGCGAGGAACCCTTGGGTGACCCCATAAACATGAGGTAAAACAGAGATTAGCGAAGTTCGCAGCTTCGCCAATTCAACCTCATGGAGGTCACCCAAAAGGTGAAGAACAGAAATCAGAATAGCGTCAAAACGCGCGTAAAACAAGGCGTCGGAGCGAAGTCGCTGCTTGGCGGCTTCGATGCCGCCGCGGCCCGTTCCCATTACATGGTGGGCGGAAACGAATTTCCACTTGGCAGTGCTTTGTTCCAGTGTCTGCTTCAGCCACATGTATTGCGCATCCCCGTCGGTGATCGCCCAAATGTCCTGGGTTTTGCTGGAGGTGCTGTTGTGCCCGCCGAGGCCTGTGTCAAGCTGTGCCGGCGAACTCCAGTACGGGGCGATCACTATGAACAATGCATCGCCCCATTGCCAAGCGTAATAATCACGCAGCAGCCCGATGCCTGGAATCGTTGTCGTATTGCCGGTATAGAAGTTTTCTGTGACCGGATCGTTTACGGCCTGGCATCGCGTAGTAAAGATTCCGCGCATTCTGTCCCCAGATTGGGACCTGGTTGCTCTTTGCATTGTCGTCTGGACTTTTCATTTCGGACTCCCGGTCGTGCCCGGTATATGCCTGCCCGCCGTGTTCCACGCGCTGCTGGATATGAGCCCGCGCTACGGTATTAGCGCTTCGATCTGCTGCAAAGCGTGGCGAATGGCCGCTGACGAAGTGGATCTGTCCTGGATCGACTGGAATGTAATCTTAGCTTCTTTGAGCAGGCCAAGGCGGCGGTCGATTTCGGCGAAAAGAGCCAAAGACGCGTCATCGCCCAATCTGTCTACAGCCGCCTTGAAAAGCGTGCGCCGGGAAGTTTCGTCAGCCGGAAGAACCGAGAAATCCGCCTGGCACTTGGGAGGGGTGCCGACAGACGAGATGCCGCGCACCTCCCAATAATAGGCCGCGCCCGCCCGCAAGAGTCCAGGGGGCAGGACGACCGTTCTTCCAGCCGTTTGTGCGCTAAAAATGACCGTTCCGGAGTCGTCTTCCACTTCAGCAGTGTACGCGGTGACATCGTCCGACGGTTCGAACGTCAGAGCCGCATCTCTCTCCAGGATGACGGAGTTCGGGCTTGGATAGCAATGCCGCAGTTGCGGACCTCGGATTCGTACAACCGCTCCGCGGCTGCCTGCGGAAGTACCGGCGATGGCGGCCAGCTTTGGCAACCCGGCCAACCCAGGCAATTGCCGCAATTCTCCGGACAGCTTCGATATTGCCGCGCTGCCAAGAACTGCGCGGCTGTGCTCACTGATTTGGTAGCGGTCCCCATTGGCGAGGACGACGATTGCGCGCGCGGATACGGCGGTTTCCAGCGTGGTTCCTGGCTTCAGCCAGTCGAAAACCCCGGCTCTGGCGGAGTTGCCGCCGGACGGCGTGACCGTAACAAGTCCCTCGACGGAAGCCAAAACCGCGGCCGCGGGCTCTTCCGCAGCCGCTATGGCCGCCGCAATTCCGAAGCTTAAAAATAGTTGGATCATCGACATAGTGAGCGCAAACCCCGTTCAAAAAGGGTAACCTGCGGCCGTCATTGCCAGTTCCCTGTAAGAAAGAACGGCGCCCAATAGTAAGGATGGGCAAATGGGGCCTCGCCCGTCTTGCCAAATCTTGGCAGACTCCTGATTTCTCCGCCACGCGTTGCCGTTACGGCACCGTTCAACGGAACGGTTCCCCTCAACAGCGCCAGTTGTGCCTGACGCAAAGCTTCCGCTTTTAGCATACCGGGCTGCGATTCATGCAAGCGGTAGAATTCGCGCATCAAATCGCTGGTGCTTTCGTCTCCCACGGGCCACAACGTAGCGAGCACCGCCTTTGCCCCGTGCAGTTGCGCCAACACACTGAAGCTCTCCACTTCCTTTCCATCCGCGGTGGCATCGCCTACTCCTGTATTGCATGCGGATAGCGTTAACAGATCGACGCCGCGAAACAAGTCGGGGAAGGTTTTCAATTCAGCGAGAGTGAGGCGTGAGCCGTCGCCCAACAGCAGGAAGGATTGCCGCTCATCGCCTGGCTGGAAACGGAAGTGGCTGGCAATATGCACTACCGCGGGTTGGCGGCGAAGCGCCTCGCGCAAGCTTTGGCGCGTGAAATGTTCATCGATCAGCCGGCGGCCGCCCATGACCCCGCGCTCTCCCGCGGATTGCCGGATGATGCCTTCCAATTCGCCGTTGACGCCCGGCAACGCGGTGAAGTCTTCATGAGGCTTTGTGACTCCAAATCCGAGACCGCTCCACTGCGCCTTGGGCTTGTCCTTCAGCCGGGAATGGCTGGCCGGCGTAAATATGGCGAGACGGTACTGTTCGATCAGATATTGACTGCCGTCATGCAAGGCAGCTAGCGGCAGGTAACGCAACACACCGTCGAGCGACCACATCAGCGTCTGCGCGCCGGCCTGCCGCAGATCGCGGGCCAGTTCGGGACCGATGAGGATCTTTTGAAGCTCCTGCGCTAGTGGACGCGGATCGCGGCGGAGTGTTTGCGTAGCATCGCGGAATGCGAGGACCTTGCGTGCCAAGTCGGCCGCGGCAATGGGGTATTCGTATGCTTTTTGCACCTCGGAGGTTATCAGGATCACATAGTATTTCTCTTCGCCGGCCAAAGTATAGAGCACCACTGCGCCATTCCCCAGTTCGGCGAGATCGCTTTTGAGTCCTTCGGCCTCGCGGATTTGTGCGACCCGGCCGCGGCCGGGTTCTGCCCGTGACGTGAAATGCAGGTTCAGATCCTTCATGTACTGGCGGTAGGCAAGGTTACCGGCGGCAAGATCGTTATCGAGTACGTTGAGTTCCCGCTCCTCCTGTGGAGTGAGGGACATTTTCGCAAGCATCTGGCTGCGCCGCGCTCCGAGGGAAACCAGTTGGTCCCCGAGTTGACGCGACTGCTTGTCCCATTCCTGTTCTTCGGGAGTCAAGTCAGCCCGCTTTGGTTCAGAACCGGAGGCGCGGCGGACGAACTCAAAATATTCATTTTCCTTTAGCAGGTTGAGAATCTGTTCCGCTTCCGATATCCGTCCCTGGCGGATCAACAGATCGGCGAGCTTTCGATAGGTGGCTTGGTGTTTCTCCAGGTAGGACTTGCGGTCACTGCCTTCGAGCGAGCGAATGTTGCCACGCATGGACTGGTAGGCGTTCACTGCCTGTTTGCCGTAAAAAACCGCCAGCCGGTCCTGCTTTTGTCCGCTGGCGCAATCCATCAACACGGAAAGCACATCCGCTTCGCGCGGAACGAAGCGCGCCGCGCGGGCCATGGCAAGGACTTGCTCAAGATAAGTCATAGCGCGTTCGAATTCGCGGCTCTTCATATGCAATATGCCGAGGTTCAAAAGCGCATTGCCTTCATTCGCCTGTTGGCGAATCTGCCTGAATAGGTCTCTGGCCTTTTCGTTGGCGGCGATCGCCTCTGGCCTTCTTCCCGCCGCACCCAGGGCAGAGCTCAGATGCAGCAGCGCGCGGCCCTCATAGTTGATATTGGAAGCGCCGCGCCCCTCGTGAAACACGCCGACGGCTTTCTCGAAAAAGTCCACCGCCTTGCTATATTGCCGCAGCGTGCGAAAGACTTCGCCCAAATCCAGATAGGCCGGACCGCGATTATTCTTAGTCGTCTCTTCGATCATTCGTTCCGCACGGTTTGCGAACGAGTTTGCCAACTCCCTATGGCCGAGCATCCAGTGAATTCTCGCTAAACCGCCCAGCGTTTGCACCTCGCCGGAACGGTTGTCCGAACCCAGACACAGCGCCAGCAGATGTTCCAGGTTAGCGATGTCTTGCTCCACTAGTCCCATCTCCAGGTAGACGTTCGATAGAGCCCAGAGCTGGTCAGCCTCTCCCCTGAAATCCTTCACGTCGCGGAATATTGAAACCGAGGCCCTGTATTGTTCCATCGACTTGGCATACTCACCAATCCGCTTATAGAGATCCCCAAGCTCCGACCGGGTCCGCGCTTCCATCGTCCTGTCCTTCCGCTGCCGGTAAACGTCGATTCGCAGTCTTGCCATTTCCGCCGCATCGTCAAACCTGGATAAATTGGAATCGAGAATTCGCTGCACAACGGTCATGATTTGCGCCTGCGCCTCCAAGTCGCCTGCGCGGCCCAATCCTTCGATAGCAGCTTCGCCGAAGCGCAGCGCCATCTCCGCCTTCGCGGCATCCGGGTAGATCAGGTACATCGCCTTGGATTGAGCCCGAGCCTCACCGTAAATGTCGCGAGCCTTCCGGCTCAGCGCAATCGCCGTTTCGAGATCGTTCAAACGGACTTGCATGGCCTCATTCGCTGAAATCTGTGGCTGGTGTCCGGAAAGCGCGACAAACGCGGCCGCCGCCCGCGCATCCGCGCCAACGGCTTTGAAAATACCGGCTGCCCTGACAAATTGATTACGCAGATCCGGAGCACGCGGGGATTTGCGCAAGGCTGCCGCTGCGTCGGATAACAGCTTCTCCGCCGAAGCGCGGAGGAGGTCATGAGCATCGGCGCGTCTCCGTATCGTTAGCTGAATCTCGTAACTTCCGGAACGCGCTTTGGCATTCACCGGTGTTACCGCGATCCGCCAGGTCCCGGATTCTTCCGCCGCCCATGCGATTGTTTCCGGTCCGAACGGGCCGCTGGGCGAACTGGATTCCAGAATCAGATTCCCTTTGGGACCGTGCAACCTGACTTGAACATCGATACTTCGCTGAAAGACGACCGCCTCAATGAACTCCCCCGGCTGCTGCTCGATGAAGTATTGATGGACCTGCCCACCCGCAATGCTGTGAGCGGCCGCCTGCCCGATAGGAGGGGTCTCCATCGGAGTCTGCGCCAGGCAGAGCGCGATAGCGCTGGAGACGATGATTGCGATTCGCTTCATATCGGATTCTTCAGGTCAATATTACATTATTGGGCTAGAATGGGGCATTCTTTTGGATGTTCCAACCAGAGGTTGCACCGGAGGCAACATCGGTGATTCGGATTGTAGCAAACGAAAAGGAGACCGACTCAGACGGTTGTCCTAGGGTAACATTGCCAGTCACCTGGTAGCCGGAGATCGCCACGTCCGTCAGCTTGATTGTCATCGCGGCAGCATTGCCGGCCGATTGTGTGAGCGTGATGTCACTCAAATGCTTGCCGCTCATTACGGCCTGAAAAATACCGGCGCTGCAGCCGTCGAACAGCTTAACGATGGTAAGAACGCTGGCCTGCGATTTTGCGGCAACCGGCGCGCCCGTGACGCTGGCATTATTGCTGGCGCCAAAATTCCAGGAGAGCACGCCAGCGATGTTGGACCCGGCGCTGGTGGAGCAACTGAGGCCATTCAACTGAATGACGATAGCCGTCTGTGCGGCTGCATTCACCTGAGTTTCCGCTCCCGGAGCCGCGAATGCTGCCAGCGATGCGGCGAGCGATGCGATGGTGAGTTTTGTTCTGTTAAGCATTGTGATGTTCCTTTTCTGCGGGCTTCCAAGCGCCTGCACCCTATTAAGCGAGGTCTCCGATGAAAAGCGGTAAAACTTTTTCATCCTGTACTCAACGCCTCGTGCCGGCGGGAAATTTGACAGCCAGCGAAATTCGAATGGATCCCGAATGACACGCCTCATGCCCGCGAGGCCGCCTCATTATCACAGCATGATTTCTGGCAACGTTTTTCCACTAAAAAAGTTTTACCGTCTTTTCCCGGACGCTGCGCTCATCAGTGTGAAGGCGGCGAAAACGACGCCCATCTACTAAAAAGAGGACACTAAAATGAAACAGCTTATCATCAGAACATCCGCCGTGCTTTTTTGCCTGGCAATGGCGGCCAACGCATATGGCCAACCGCTTCAAATAGAAGGCGATCCAGTACCCGCTTCCGATCCCGGAACGAGCGTATCCACATTTAACTTCAGCCTGCAACCCCAGCTTCCGACAGCGGGTACCGTGGTAATCGGCAAGAACTTCACCATCTACCCCGGCCGTTACGCGGATTTCAAACTTCCTGTGAACTATTTTCTGGACATGGCCGCGAAAGTAGGAATCTCCATTCTCTCCGGTTACAGCCTTGACGGCACCTTCATAGTGCCGTATTTTGCCGCCCCAGGGGCGCTGTACAGTGCGGTCGACCTCATCGATGGTTCCGAATTTGCTTTCAGCAACCAAGGTGGTGCAACCGTTCCTGTATACGGGGCTCATCTGGTGGTTCGTGTCTACAACCACGGCCAGTTTCCGGTGCAGTACAAACAACTGTCGGTTCACTGGACCGGCCACTAAGCGCAATCTACAACCAAACAATGGCGCGAAGTCCGGGTCGCAAGATCCGGCCTTCGCGCCTTTTTCGCTTGTTACGCGGACCAGAATAGAGTAAACTCTCATCCTATGGACAACTCTGGCGGCGATGTCACGGCCATGCTCCGGGAGATCAAGGGTGTGCAACAAGCTTCTGCACCAGAGCTCTTTTCCTTGATCTATCAGGACTTGCACAGGCTGGCGGAAAGCTTCATGCGCAAGGAGCGGGCAGACCACACCCTTCAGGCGACGGCCCTGGTCAACGAAGCCTATTTGCGGCTCTTCAACGGACAATCCTTCCATTGGGATAATCGCAAGCAACTTTTCGGTACCATGGCCCACATCATGAGGAATCTGCTTGTGGACCACGCGCGAAAGCATCGCGCCGGCAAGCGGGGCGGCGAACACCAGAAACTCTCGCTGGACGAAGCCTTGGTCGCGTCCGAGGACAACGCGGCGGAGATGCTTGCGTTAAACGAAGCCTTGGACGAATTGGCGCGGTTGAGCGAAAGACAGGTGAAGGTTGTGGAACTTCGCTATTTCGCTGGCCTGACTGTGGAAGAGACGGCCGGGATGCTCGGTGTCTCGCCGGAAACCGTAAAGCTGGACTGGCGCTTTGCCAAGGCGTGGTTGAACGAGCGCCTCGGGCCGTCCTAAGACGCGCCCCTTTCCAACATGGACCGGCAAGGGAATCCCGCGGAACGTCATCAACTCCTGATGGAGTTGTTTTTATTGGCCATTGAAACGCCGGAGAGGGAACGGGCGGCGGTCCTTAGCCAGGCGTGCTGTGGCAACACGGAACTGCTGCAAGAGGTTCAACGCCTGGTCTTGTCCGATGGCGGCGGTTCAGGACTGCTGGACAATCCGGTCCTCGGCCCACGCGGCCCAATGGCGCTGGTTTGCCCGCATTGCCAAACCTGTTTCGATGCCGGCCCGGACCGTTGTCCGCTGGATGACGCTGCTTTGGAACCGGCCTTTGCAGGCTCCCTGCTTATCGATGGCCGCTACCGGGTGGAGAAACGGCTAGGCAAGGGCGGCATGGGGGCGGTCTACCGCGTGCTCCACATCGGCCTCGATAAACGTTTCGCCCTCAAAATGATCGAATGCGGCCCCGTGCAGAGCGAACGAACCAGGGAGCGGTTCCGCCGGGAAGGGCAAGCACTGGGCCGGTTGAAGCATCGGAATATCGTTGACGTCACTGACGCTGGCGTCGACAGCGGTGGCCGGCCATATTTGGCGATGGAGTTGCTCGAAGGGTCCAGCCTGCAAGCAGAGTTGCGGCAGGAGGGTCCGTTTACGATTGCGCGGACGTTGGAACTCATGCGGGCGATAGCGGCAGCGATGGATTTCGCGCACCGAAATAACGTGCTTCATGGCGACATCAAGCCGGGAAATATCTTCCTTCCATCCGGCGGCGGAGTGAAGATCCTCGATTTCGGACTTGCCGAGTTGTTGGACACGCAGAGGGAACAGGGACCGGCGATGGGAACTCCGGCATACATGCAACCCGGCACCCTGTGGGGAGATGCGGTCTCCGATGCGTCCGACCGTTATGCTTTGGCGGTCTTGGCGTACGAATTGCTTACTGGCGAAGTTCCCTTTGGCCGGTCAGCGGTAGAAGTCCTGGAACGCAGCGCGAATCCTCTAGCTGGGATGGGCGGGAGAAATCCTTCGGTACCGGTGGAATTCGATTCCATAATTGGCGGTGAGTTGAAACAACCGTCAGGCACGGCTTTGGATTTCGTAACATCGCTAGAAGCCGCGTGGCAGTCGGCGTGCTTCCGCCAGTGGTTGAAGCGAGAGGTCCCTATCCGTTGCGGAATGGCGTGCCTGCTCGCGTTGATTATGCTGCTTCCTGCTGGCTGGCTTGCGGAAACCAGCTTGATGAGGATTGCTGAGGTGAGAACGCGCGATGCGCGGATGCGCTTGCGCCCGGACCGCGCGCCCGATCCACGACTGCTACTGGTGTCTATCGACGATGCAACTCTGGCGGCTGAACCTGCTCCGCTGACTGCACGGGCGGACGAAGCGGGCCAGCGGTTGGAGCGCGTGTTTGCAGGGCCGCCCGCCGCGGTCGGTATCGATTTGGTACTGCCTGCACAGTGGAGCCTCTCGCCTGATTTTCAGAAACTGATTCTGCGGCATCAGCGTAATCTGCGTCTCGCATTGCTCTCTGGCGGGCAAGGCGAAACGGCCGGCGCAGAATCCATTTCGCTCATGACGGCCGGGACTTTGGGCCGGGACTCGGTTGGCTCCCTCTTTGCTTTCGTGAATATGGAAATCGACCCGTCGGGCGCTCCCGATGGGGCAGTCCGGCGGGCCCGTTTTTCTTATCGAGATCTCAACGGCGCCCGTAGGCCTTCCCTTGCGGCCGCGGTTTTGGGACAAAATCAATCCTCTGAAGATTTGTTTTGGATCGATCCATCCATTCGCTGGCAGGATTTGGAACGCCTCTCCTGGAAGGACATCGCACAAGCGAATCCTGAGCGATTCCGCGGACGTATTGTCTTCGTTGGCGCTGAGTTCGCGGGTTCAGGGGATGAAGCCCACGGTATTCCGGAACGGGCAGGCCGGCGTGCGGAAATTTCCGGGTTGGCATTGCAGGGCTTGATCGCCGCCACGATACTGGAAGGCGCTCCGCTTCACGATCTTTCCTGGGCGTGGATCCTGATGCGCAGGTGGTTACTATTTGTCCTTCCCGCAGTGGCGATGTTGTGCGCTCCCCGCATCGTCCCTGGCGCGGCAGCGGCGCTGGGAATCACATTCGTGAGCGTGGCAATTGACCTTACGGTATTCCATTTCCATGCGCTGTTTCAGCCAATGGCAGCCGAATACGCCACGCTCACCGTTCTGTTGGGCCTGGCTTGGTTGATTCGCTCCAAGCGGCCAAGAACTATGCCCGAGTGATTTCGAGGTACACAATGTTGTTCCCCTCGTCCCGGTACATGCGGCGGCCGGCGTCCCACGGGATTTCGGCCGCCACGTCGAGCATGTCCGATTCGTCGCGATAGATCAGGTTCCAATCCATGCAAATCTCCATGTACCCGATGTCGGCAAGATTGGGTGAGAAGTTGGCGAGCAGGAGCGTCCCCTTGTCTGCCAGCATGGAGAACAGCAGTGACGTGAGCCGTTGCGCGGTTCTTAAATTGAGGTAATCGTAGAGCCCGGCCGAATATATCAAATCCATGTTCGGAAAGGCCGCGGCTCCTTTCAACATGTCGCGAACCGAACCCCGTACCGTGCGGATTACGTTGTTGGGGTTATCCTGCCGGACCGTGGCCAGACTCTGCTCGTCCTGGTCAAAGGCGATGTATTCGCCGATCCGCCCTTGGCGCACGGCGCTGGAATACTGCGCTTCGCGCAGGTGGCCGGACGCAACGGACAGAACTCGGGGCGACTCACAGCGGGCCGCGGTCTGGTCTACCGCTTCGGCCAGAATGGCGCGGCGGGAGAAGACACTCTGGCAACTGCCGCTCGCCATCTCCCATTCGAACAAGCGCCTTCCAAAAGCAGACAAAGTGGAAGGGACATCCTGCCCCTGGTAGATGTAATCAAGCATGACTGCATCGCCCGCATATCCGCGCGGCTTCTCGAATGCCCGCCGGCTGAAGGGAGACTCGTGCAGCAATTCGCGGATCGCATGGCTGGAGAATTCACGTTTGAGGCCCGCCCACTCACTGGCGTCGAGATTGGCTCGAAGATCGTTGAGCCAGTTATGAAGTTGGCGCAGAACCGGTTCAATCTCAGTGCTATTGCGCAGTAGTTGTTCGACCGGGGAGAGTCGCATCCCGGCGGTTGTTGTTGCATTCGTGTTTATCATTGTCAGTCCTTTCTCGGTTGTCTAAGTGCTTCCACTTCGATAAGCGCAGACGGTAGGAAAAGAGGGTAAACGATGTTCGGAAAAATGGGGCCAGAAGAGTCTTGTATATTGGGCCGGATCGTTGAAGCGTGCAACTGCCCAGTGGGTGAAATGAACCACGCTGCTGATTACTTTCGCGGCTTGAGTGGTGTGACTTCACTCGAAGCCTCAGACCTCCTGAAGGGGACGCCATCGCGAATCACCGTCCCCCAAACTAAATTTCTTCCATGTCCTCAGCACTTTCCCTCTCTTCGCGGATCCCTCCCCCAACGTCCCATGCTAAAACCAGGTAGGCTCAGTGCCTCTCCAACCGCACCTATTGGATGACTCTATCAGCCATTCGGAAATACTGTGGAAAAGCTGAGGAAACCGAAAAGCCCAAGCCTAACCCACGCACGCGTAACTGCCAAACAGTGCAATGGAATAAGCTGTGGAAAATGGAAAAAGAGAAAATTTGTTTCTTCGCCTTGTCTTCGCCTTTTGGCCGAAAATCAAGAGCAAATAGCGGCCCCTAATCGGGCCAACGTAGGCGAAAATCAATAGGATTTACGTTCTTTGACAACCGAATAGTTCAACAGGCGACCATTGCCTTAGCCACCGGTATGGTCACTTCATACCCGCAGTAATCTGCTTATTAGCCAACAAGCATGACTGCAAATGAAGTGGCCCTGGTGTGGGCTCCAACTTGCCCATTACCTGGTGTGAGTCCGTCTATCCTGCTCCCATAGGGCGTTACGCCCGTTTGCGCGAATCAGTCCGATTGGCTATCGCAACCAGCGCCCGAAGTGCGTCATTCACGGACTTTGCATCCGGAAAGGCATCGGTCAACTCCGGATCAATCAGAACCAGATTCGTTCCCTGTTTGTAGAGATCCACTTACTTTCCACGAACACCATTGGAGCGCAAAGGGCCCGGCTTGCCGGAGCTCCGTTTTGCGCGGGTTACATTGAAGAAATCGTACTCTGCTTTCATCTCCGGTTCGCGTTTCTTAGTGGACACTTTCTTGGTACTTGCGTTTCTCATTTTTTGTTGCCAGGCGGGCTCTGATCAAGCGCACCCGCTCCCCTCTAACAGTATGCACCACACACAAGATTGTGGTTGAACGCGGTTCGACAAACGCCGATGCGGTTTCCGGCAAACTGACCCCACTTCATCCCTACTCCGGCCACCAAAAATGCCGCCCCAAAAAAGCGAACGTGCCCACCGCATGAATCTGGTGCGGACCCATGAAGAACTCCATCTCCGTGCTCCCCGCCAGACCCAGATTGGCATACATCCGCCGCACCTTGGCGTACTCGTACGAGATCATCTCATCGCTGCCCACGCCGTCGTTATGCCCGCGCTCCACCATGAACGGCCGCGGCGCAATCAGCCCCGCCAGCTCCGAGTAGTTGAACGTGTTCCCCAGGTCGAACTCCAACATGTCGTACTCCTGGTTGAACATATACCCGAACGGAATCTCAACGCTCGCCACCTTCGAAATCCACTCGTTGAAATCGCCCGAGACGATCGACAGCGCGTAGTTGGTCAGCACTGCCGGAATGCGCATCCCGGTCTTGCCGCCGTAGCTAAGCCCGTAGAAGCCGATCCGCGCGCCATCCACCTCCGGCCTCGATTGCAACCACTCCAGCGTGCGCTGATGCTGCGCAATGATGAAGCTGTACAACGACAGCTTCAGTGGATTGCCCTTGCGCACCAGCACGCGGAACCGCTCCAGGAATATGTAAGGATTCTGCGGAGCATACACGATAAAGCCACGCTCGGCTAACTGCGCCGCATAACGTTGATAGATCGGCAGCTCACGGGGCTTCTGAGGATTCACCAGCATCTGCGGGCGGTCCTCCAGTCCGTGCTGCGCCACCACCACCGGACGCCGCTCGCCCGGCTTCAAGTTCTTCGGCAACAGAAGAATCCCATAAGCGAAGACCTCCTTCGCCACTGGTATGGTCACCTCATACCCGCGATACGCCGGCTCGTCATACAACAACCGCGTCTGCGTCTCAAAAGCCCGGGCAGGGCCGGCGCGGCCCTCTAATAAGCCAGCAACTCGCTCCCGACCTGCCGCGCCGAGCTCCGTTGCCTGGGCGAGTTTCTCAGATGGCCCCGGAGTAGGCTCAAGCTTGCCTTCAATCTCGTTCCAGAAATACGACCGCAACGCGTCCTGGCTCTTGCCCGCCGCGAACTGCAGCCGCACCGCCTCCGAATCTCGCACCTTGCGCTGAGTGAAGTCCACCAACTGCCGGAACTGCCGCTCCATGCGCCCATCGGCATCGCGCGGAGCGATTGTGAACGTCCCCACCGATGTCACCGGCGTCTTGCCAAGAAACTCGCCGAGCGCACTCTCGAAAGGCAGGCCGCCCGCTTGGGCTTCTAGCTTGCCAGCTGATGCCCCACGGCGTCCATTGCGCTCCGCCGGCGGACCCGCGACAACCGGATACTCGCCCGCCACAACAATCACCTTGCGTGACGGGGACGGACTACTCTGTCCCAAGCGGCCTGTCGGCCGAAGCCTTGGCGAAGGCGGAAGCGCGCGGACAGAGCGGTCCGTCTCCGGCCCTGCAGTCTGCGATGCCTCAATCAACCGCACCAATTGCCGGTCGCTGAAGTCCGGCAACAGATCCCATACATTCCTGTAGATCGGCTCGGCCCACGTCTGCTGCTCGCCCCCATGAAAGTAGCCCTGCACCATCGCCCGCTCAATGCGCGCATCGGCCGCCGCGCTATACAACGCGATCAGCCCGCCTTCGCCCGTGCCGTAAACCCCAATGGGCAGCTTCGCCGCGGCAAAGTAATCCACCGCCGCCAGCACCTTCTGCACCTCATACCCGATGATGTGCCGCCCCATCTCAAACGCCATCCGGTAGATGAACTCGCGATGCGGCTGGTTCGTCATCCTCCCCACGCGCGGATTGCCCGACCACGTATCGCGCCGGTCAATGATCGTCGGTATCAGCACCTGGCAGCCGTTCTCCGCGAGCCTTCGCGCCGCGCCAACGGCAAGCTGTTCTGGAGTCTGGTCCGCATCGGGGATCGCAACCACATTGCGCACCACCGGCCGCGTGGGCTTCAGCAGCAGGCCTTCGGCATCCACGCCATCGAGCACACGCCACCTTACAGCCAGCACTTCAAATAGAGGAGTCTTCAACAGCAGGGCAGGGGAGTCAAGTGTCGCGTCAAGCGAGAGGGAAGTAACGGGGGCACGCGCGTCGATCAATCCAAC
Source organism: uncultured Acidobacteriia bacterium (assembly GCA_903881085.1). Classification (GTDB taxonomy): domain Bacteria; phylum Acidobacteriota; class Terriglobia; order Bryobacterales; family Bryobacteraceae; genus CAIRSA01. The sequence continues at coordinate 45,548 of CAIRSA010000527.1, read as the reverse complement.
GATCTTGCGGAATCGGTCCAGGCTGGCATTGGCCGAGGGCTTGCGTTCAACGGCCTCGCGCATCAGATACGCATCGATGCCGGAAACCATCCGCGACGCCAGGTCATCCGTCGCGGTCAGCGGTGCTGTCCCGGGCAGCGTCTGTGCCCCGCACAAACCAATCAGCCCGAAGATCAGCACCGCTGTTCGCATCATGCGCCCTTTGCCTTTTTGACCTCGTCGATTAAGGCCGGGATGATCTCAAACAGATCGCCCACTACGCCATAATCGGCCACTTCGAAGATCGGAGCGTTCACATCTTTGTTGATCGCCACGATGGTCTTGGAACCCTTCATGCCAACCAGATGCTGAATCGCGCCGCTGATGCCCACCGCGATGTACACCTTGGGAGAGACGGTCTGCCCGGAACTGCCCACCTGGCGCTCCATCGGCAGCCAGCCGTTGTCGCAGATCGGCCTCGATGCTGCCACCTCAGCGCCCAGCGCCGCAGCCAGCTCTTCCACAATCGGGATGTTCTCTTTCTCTTTGATGCCGCGGCCCACGGAAACAATGATCTCCGCCGCCGTCAAGTCCACAGCCCGCGACGATTCGCGGAAAGGATCCTGCGGCTTGTTGCGGATCTCGGTCGCCGCCGGAGTGAACACTTCAACCGGAGCAGTGCCCGCTTCGAGCGTCTCCACGCGATACGCGCCGGCCTGAATCGAAACGAAGGCCGGATCGGCGCCCGTGAAGCGATAGTCCGCATTCAGCTTGCCCTGGAACAGTTGCCGAACCAGGATCAGATTGCCGCCGTCGATGCGGCACTTCACCACATCGCTCACCAGCACCTTGCCGAACCGCGTGGCAAGCTTCGGAGCGAAGTCGCGCACCTGATAGGTGTGCGGGAAGATTACCACCGAAGGCGACACCTTCTTGATCAACTGCTCATACGCCGACGTGAAGCCATCGGCCGTGTACGTCATCGCCGGAATCGCGTAAACCTGCGCCAGCTTCTTCGTTGCCAGCTCCGGCTCATCGCCGATCACTGCCGCGATAACCGGCTTGCCCAGCTCCGCGCCAATCTGCTGCGCGGCCGCCAGGGTTTCCCAACTCATGCGGTGCTTATGTTCCAGAATTACCAGGACGCTCATATCACCCGCACCTCGAATTTCAGTTTCTCCACCAGCCACGCCGCAACCTCTTTCGGATTGCCTTCCTTCATCTGCGTCTGCTTGGTGCGCTGCGGAACATAGACCTTCTCAAGCTGAACTGTCGATGCAGGCACGCCACCCAGATCAGCCGGCGTCACCACTTTGATCTCTTTCGATTTGGCCTTCTTGATGCCCATCAGCGTGGCGTAACGCAGCTTGTTGATGCCCGATTGAATGGTCAGGATCGCCGGCAGCGGCATCTCCACATTCTGGAACCAGCCGTCTTCCAACTCGCGCTTCACCTTGATGGTCGCGCCGTCGTTTTCAACGGCCATGATGATGGTTGCATGCGGCATGCCCATCAGTTCAGCCATCACAACGCCGGTCTGTCCATAGCCCAGGTCATCGGATTGCAGTCCGGTTAGCAACAGGTCCGGCTGTTCGGCCTTCGCTGCGTTGGCCAGCAGTTGAGCCACGCCCAGAGCATCCATCGCTTCCAGGTTATCGGACTCAATGTGGATCGCCCGGTCGGCGCCTTTGGCCAGTGCTTCACGGATGGTCTGCCCGGCGCGGCTCGGGCCCGCGCACAGTGCAATGACTTCTCCGCCGTGCTTCTCTTTCAATTGCAGCGCCTCTTCGAGCGCATAGGCATCCGGTTCGTTGATCTCGAATGTCAGGTCGGAGTCTTCGATCCACTTGCCGGATCCGTCGACCTGCAACGAGGAATCTCGCGCCGGAACCTGCTTAATGGCGACGATAATCTTCATTCGTTAGTTAGTCCGTAAATCGTTTGAATATGAGGCTGCCGTTGGTGCCGCCGAAGCCGAACGAGTTCGAAAGCGCGTAGTCGATCTTCATCTCTCGCGCCACATTCGGCACGTAATCTAGATCGCAGCCTTCGCCTGGTTCTTCCAGATTGATGGTTGGCGGTGCAATTTGATCGCGGATGGCTAGCACAGCCACACCGGCTTCCAACCCGCCCGCTCCGCCCAATAAATGGCCGGTCATGGATTTCGTGGAACTCACCGCCAGTTTGTAGGCGTGTTCGCCGAAGCAGCGTTTCACGGCGGTGGTTTCGATCTTGTCGCCCATCTCGGTGGAAGTGCCGTGGGCATTGATGTAATCCACTGCTTCCGGCGCAAGACCGGCGTCTTTCAACGCATTGCGCATCACGCGGAAGCCGCCATCGCCATCTTCCGAAGGCGAGGTGATATGGTAGGCGTCGCCGCTCATGCCGTAGCCGACAATCTCGGCCAGGATCGGCGCGCCGCGCTTCTTGGCAAACTCCAGTTCTTCCAGAATCAGCAAGCCAGCGCCTTCGCCCATCACGAATCCGTCGCGGTCTTTGTCCCATGGACGCGAAGCCTTCTCCGGATCGTTGTTGCGAGTAGACAGTGCCCGCATGGCCGCAAAGCCGCCCACGCTCATTGGCGTGATGGCCGCCTCGGCGCCGCCGCAGATCATGGCGTCGGCATCGCCGCGCTGAATGATCTTGAACGAATCACCCACCGCATGCGCGCCGGAAGTGCAAGCCGTTGCGGTAGCGGAGTTCGGGCCTTTCGCTCCGGTGCGGATCGATACATGGCCAGCGGCAAGGTTCACAATCGTGGCTGGAATAAAGAACGGGGAGATCTTCCCCGGACCGCCTTCCAGCATCTTCTTGTGTTCGCGCTCGATGACTTCGAAGCCACCGATGCCGCTGCCAACATAGACGCCAATCCGTTCGGCATTCTCTTCGGTGACCTTCAGGCCCGATGCTTCCATCGCGAAGTCGGAAGCGGCAATCGCAAACTGCATAAAGCGAGCCTGCTTCTTGATCTCCTTCTTTTCGACGAAAACACCAGGATCAAAGTTCTTCACTTCGCCGGCAATCTGGCAAGCGAATGCTGTGGGATCGAACAGGGTGATGCGCGCGATACCGCTCTTACTGTTTCGCAGCGCCTCCCAGTTTTGTTCAGTGCCGATCCCGACCGAAGAGACGAGACCGACACCTGTCACTACGACTCTGCGTTGCATGAAATGTATGTGGTTACGTCAGGACTTCTTCTTGCCGTCAATATATTCGACAGCATCTTTAACCGTTGCAATCTTCTCCGCGTCTTCGTCCGGAATGTCCAGATCGAACGCTTCTTCGAAAGCCATTACCAGCTCAACGATATCGAGCGAATCTGCGCCGAGATCGTCGACGAATGACGCGGTCATATCTACTTGTGCTTCATCGACACCGAGTTGCTCGACGATGATCTGCTTTACCTTTGTCTCAACCGACATGAAACCTCCCAGGGGTCATCAAACTCCTGATTCTACCGGGTATTTGGGTCAATCCGCAAGTCCAATTGCAAGCGATGCATTCTCTATCACTTGGCGCAGATCGCTGGGGACCGCGAAAAAGCCCTATTCCACGGCCGTTACATCGAAGGTCGCCGTCTCCACAAGTCCGCGCCGCTTGACCTGAAGGAAGATGCGGTAATTCCCGGCGCTTGGGAACGCATACGGCATCGAGAATTCCGCTGGAACCCCCATATTCATGGAGTGCGAGGCGTGGTCTTCCGGAGGCCGCACAAACAGAGCGCTCACCAAACGGACCGCCGCCATGGGTGCCGTGCCGGAAGGATTCAGCAGCGCAAAAACGGTGCGGTCGTGTTTGATCACTGCTGCTTGCGCCGGCATTCCCAAGTACATTTCCAGATCCTCCGCCGGGCGGCCGTTGCGCCCTTCAATGCGGAATTGCAGGCGCGTCGTCTCTCCGGCCTTGATCTGTTGGTCGGTATGGACAAGAATGACCCGGTACTTTTCGGTCAAAACAGATGTGCCCGGATCGGTGTTCTTTCCCGCGGGCGGTGCGGACGCTTGTGAGTCATCTCCCGCTGCGCGTCCACCCGTTATTGGTTCCTTCAATTCAAAGGCGGTGCTGACCGTTTCCGGAAAGCCATTGGTATGCAAAATATCGCCGAAAGCCCAGTATTTCCCCGCGTCCATGGCCGGCAGTTTCATGGTGAACACGCCGCTAACCTGCATGTCCGGATGCACTCGCCACACTTTTTCCATGGCCGGCAAACTCACAACGAACATATGCATGAAATGTTCCTGTTCCGGCACCAGGTCACCGATGGTCTTGGACCAGCCGTCGCTTGTAACCGAGGCGAACATCGTGCCTTCGGCATTCACATCGATCAAAAAAGAGGGCGGTCTATAAACTTGTTTCGCATATTGGGACGCTTCGGCATTCCACCAGTTGTAGCCGCCATAAAAAGCCAAGGCAAGTAGGGCTGCCGCAAACGTCATGCCTATTCTCCCGCGGATTTTATCCATTCTCCCTGGCGCCTGGCCAACAGGTAGACTTCCTTCTCGTGCGCCGGCTCCCGCTATGGCGACGGCCCCGGCGGCCAACAAAAGACATAGCAGCCACACCATGGCGGCATAAGCAATGCTCATGCTTCTCACCGATCGCATCACGAATGGAATGGGGACAAACAGTATCCCGCGCCCGCGATCGCCATCGGCATCCACTCGCAGCTTCCAGGAACCTGGAGCCAAAATAGTCACGGAGCCCGTGAAAAGATTGGGCCTGAGCTCGGAACGTGTCAAGAATTGGGGTTCGGCCAAAAATGTAGTGCCCTCTCCGCCGATGGGCATTGGCACAATCTTCAGCGAATTAACTGCCTTATCCTCGGACTGGATTTCCAGGGATGCAATGCCGGGGATGGCTTGCGGCGTTTTTACCGAGATGGTCATCCGGGACGATCCGGCAGAGGTATCGAGGAAGACGTCTGGACTGCCCAGTTGCGCATGTAGAGCGGCTGGCAGCAAAAGTGCGAATGCCAGTTGACGAATGTGCTTAGAGTTCATCTTCGCAACCGCCTCATCCAATCGCCGCAGAGCATTCCAAACCATGTGGAGAACACTGCCAATAGCAGCGCCACGCCCATATGCAGCCGGAGTGCAGGCGCCTCTGGATCCCCAAAGAACTTGTGCGTGGCGAGCAGACTTAGCGGGCTTACTCCAATTCCCAAATAACCTCCTCCGAAAAACCAGTTGTCTGCAGCTGGCGATTGCAGGAAGTCAGCGAAGTGCCACTGTGCCCCAACCATCAGGGCGAAGAATATGGGGCCCGCCAGGAGGCTTAGAATTAAACGGTTGAACGATTTCAATTGGAGCAACAAAAGATCGATGGCGATGGCTGGGACGATCAACAGCAGCGGGAACTCCAGCGGCACCAGGAAACGCACATCGCTCAAAACCGGTGCGGCTTTTGGCGTGGCCGCGATTAGAGGCAGGCTCCAGAGCATTACCAGCGAGAAAATGCTGTAGATGGCGGTGACCCAGGTTGCCGCCATTCTGCGGTTTGCGGCAACGGCTGACGACATCAATATGGGCGGGACCGCAAAGCAGATCACCCGGTATAGCACTGGACTATGCATGAACGGCCTGGCGATCGGGTCGCTCAGTGCCACCATTGCAAGGACGAGTATCATTGCGCCGCCATACATTTGAAGTGAATCTAAAGCCCCGAGCGATTTGCCTCTACTCCGGTTCAATCGAGCTGTAACCAGAAGCAGCGAGCCGAATTGAATGGCGAACAGACCCACCAGCAGCAGTCCATGCGGCGGAACCGAGATGCGGTTTTCGAGGCCGAATGCTTTGTGCCAGAACCGGTCCATGGGCGCGGCGGCGATCATGGCTACGACTCCCCACAGTCCTACAAAGGCCCCCAACGGAGCTCGAAATCCCCACATGCGGACCGTTTCCGAGCGTTGAAAGCGGGCGCGGAAATATGTTCCCTGCGCAAGCACGGAGCCGCAGCCCAAAGCTGCGCACAGGCCACTCAAGAAGATCAGAAGATGAGGGAATGACGGGAAGATATCCGTGCCCACGGAGTTGTGCCAGGATGCATCCAGATGCATGCCCAAATTTGCCAGCGTGCACGTAAACGCCATCCACCACAGGTACCAAGGCGCTTCCCTGCTGCCTTCCTCATCGTGGGTGGCTTGAAATACGGCCGGCTGCGGAATGGCCTCGATGGGCGTGGGCTCAACAGTTGTGGACGCAGGCGCCTCGGCAAGCACGGACTTCGCCAGCGCCTGCACGCTCATCACCGCTGGCGCATCTCGCGGAGCGGGTACTTCCGGCTCGTACTCCGGTTCGGCCTTTACCGCGCGCGACCACTTTAATCGGAAGCGAATCTTCAAGCAGTGTATTTTAGCATTCCATGCGGGTCCAGCGCCTTGCCGCTTGGACTTGGATATCATGTACCAATGAAAGCTTGGCAGGTACACCAGTGGTGTGAGCCGGAAGATATGCTGTTTTGCGATGTGGCGATGCCCGAGCCGGGGCCGCGCCAGGTGCGCATCCGCAATCACGCCGCAGCGTTAAATTTTTTCGATGTGCTTCAGATTGGCGGTAAATACCAGGTGAAGCCGCCGTTTCCATTTACGCCGGGGGCCGAGGTCGCAGGCGTTATCGATGCGGTAGGCAGCGGCGTCGAAGACCTTACGCCGGGGATGCGCGTGGCCGCGCTTCCGCTGCTGAGTGCGTTTGCCGAATACTCCATCGCGGCGGCGGACCGCACGATGGTGATTCCGGATGCGATGACGTTCGAACAGGCTGCGGCGATGCCGATTGTGTATCACACCTCCTGGTTCGCACTGGATCACCGGGCACGATTGACGGAAGGCGAATGGGTGCTGGTGCATGCCGGCGCAAGCGGCGTGGGAATGTCGGCGATCCAATTGGCGAAGGCTCGCGGTGCACGCGTGATCGCCACCGCGGGCAGCGATGAGAAACGCGCGTTCTGCCTCAAGCAGGGTGCAGATCACGCCATCGGTTACAGCGATGCGTCGTGGGTGAATCAAGTTAAGGAACTGACCGCTGGCCACGGTGCGGACGTGATCTACGATCCAGTGGGCGGCGCCGTGCTGGAGCTTTCGACGAAGTGCATTGCTCCGGAAGGCCGGTTGCTGGTGATCGGTTTCGCCAGCGGCACGATTCCCAGCATCGCAGCAAATCGCGTACTGTTGAAGAACATGTCGCTGGTGGGTGTATTCTGGGGCCAATACGTTTCCGATAAGCCGGGCTATGTGCAGCAGACCCATACCCGCATGTGTGAGCTGTTCAACGAAAAGAAGATTCGTCCGGTGGTTGGGCGCACCTTGCCGCTATCGGAAGCGCCGTATGCACTGCGCGAATTGGCGGACCGCAAGATTGCGGGAAAGTCTGTATTGGTGATCCCATGACAAAAGAGTTTCCGGGCGGCCAGGTGATTGAACTGGTGGAAGGCGACATTACAAAGATCGAAGCGGACGCGATCGTGAACGCAGCGAATTCCGCGCTGGCCGGCGGCGGAGGCGTGGATGGAGCTATTCATCGCGCGGCCGGGCCGTCGCTGATGCAGGAACTGCGGCGCTACGACAGCTGCCCCACGGGCACGGCGGTGGCAACGGGCGCGGGGAAGTTGCGGGCGAAATTTGTCTTCCACGCCGTGGGCCCCGTGTGGCGTGGCGGTGCGCGCTATGAGGCCGACCTGCTGAACTCCTGCTATTGGACGTGCCTGCAGATGGCCGAAGAGCGGCATGTGAAATCGATCGCGTTTCCATCGATTAGCACAGGGATTTATGGCTATCCGATGGAGGCCGCGGCGAAGATCGCCATCGAAAACGCCTGCGTGCATTTCGCAAAACCGGAGACGAGTGTCCGGAAAATCACTTTCGTTTTATTTGGTAGAATTGCTTTCGACGCATTTAAGGACGCGCTCGTCGTAAAATAGAATTTCATGCAACTGGTGCAGGTAGGCAAGCATAAGATGGTGTTGCTCGAGTTCGATCTCGATTTCATCGTCAACATCATCAAGCAGGCGGGGTTTGAACACCGCCTGGAAGATACCAAGCGTCACGTGGTTCTGGACCTGACGGCCCCCGGCCGCGATTCGCCGCTATTGCTGTTCGATGCGGCGGACCCGGGAAACCTGGGATGGTTCTCGCGCTGCTCCTACTATGTGGACGGCACGACGGGGCTGGTGTTGCAGACGCCGCTGGCCGTGGCGAATCAGCGCGACCGCACGGGGCGCGTGCTGCCCAACGGCTTGCGAGTGCAACTTTCGAAGGAGTTGCCTTATGGGTTCCGTATGCCGGGCAGGCAGGCGGTGACTGAGCAGGTGATCTATGGCGTGTTCTACAACTTCCTGCTGGCGTTGTTGAATGTGGGTGTGGGCGTGTGCGGCGGAACGCTGGTAAAGCCGCTGGCCGGGCGCACCGACGGCGTTGGAATTCGCAATTAGCCCGGTCGTACCAGCAGGCTACTTCCTGCTGAGTCCAGAGGAATAGTTCGGTACTTTTTGCGTCCCGCTAAGGTTCTCATTTTTCGCAATGTGTGGCATCTTGAATAGGTGCTTACCAATTGAGTCGGAGGACGGTTGGGGAGCACATCTGCCTTGCCAAATTGATTGGCCGGTTCCTTCGGGGACCGGCCTTTTTTTGTGGGGTTATTGCTTGACCATTGTGATAGCGCCGATGCGGTCGTAGATCCACTTGGCGGGGTTGTGGTGCTGGGCTGAGAATGTGCCGGTGAGTGCGCCGTCTTTCAGTTCCAGCTTCCAGCGCAGAGGCTCGCCGCCTTCGAACTCCAGATAGTAGTAGATGTTGATTTTCGCGCCCGCCTGCTGGACTTCCATCTTCGCGCCTGGCTTGCCCTCTTTGTTGATGCGATAGGCGGTGAGCTTGCCATCTTCGAGGCGGATTTCGAGCGCTTGTTTTTCCTGGCGCCTGGTGCCGGCCTGGTCGGTGGAGTCGGCCGTGCCGGTCCAGCGGCCGGTGACGTCGGGGCTGGTGGGCTGGGCGGTTAGGGATGCGGTTAGGAGGATGGTTAGGGCGAAGAGTTTCATCAGATGCACTCTATCATGGATCGAGTTTAGCAATATGGCCATTTTGCTCGATGCTTGGTCGCGATGGCGCAAGCCTGACGAGCCTTGCGCAGTCCCTTCGAAATGGGGAAACCGGCACGGCGTGGCGGTTTCTGTTTCGCCTCACTGCAAGGGCTTGCCATCGGTTGGTCAATGGCCAGCCTTGTGATCTGAGTCCATCTGTGCTTATCGGTGGTTAATAATCTTGAGCTTATCAACCTGAAAACAGCGCTAAGAAATTAACCACGGATAAGCACAGATGGACACAGAGCTGACGGAAAAGGTGATTGGTCCAATCATTGAGGTCTCAAACATCCTTGGACCAGGGTTTCTGGAAAAGTATACGAGCGAGCCTTGGTGATTGAATTGCAGAGACGTGGCATCAGCGCGGCCGGCAAAGCCCCAATTCCCTTTAGTTATAAAGGCCAGAACACCGGTGAATACTTTGCCGATCTTTTGGTGGAAGGCTCACTTGTGCTCGAACTGAAATGCGTGGACCGCATCGCCAACGGCCACATGGCGCAATGTCTCAATTACCTGAAGGCATCCGGCCTGCCTCTTTGCCTGCTTGTAAATTTCCATTCGTCCAAAGCGGAATGGAAGCGGGTAATCAACTATTCCCAGGCTCTGCCATTTAGTCAATCTAAGGTGCATTGGGGTGGCGATGGGCTGTTCAATTGCCGCCAGGTTGGCTTTGCTGTACGCCGTGGCGTACTCTAAGAGTTAGGAGCCGAAGGCGATGACCCCGCTAACCGAAGAACAGATTCAGCGCAACATGCGGGCTGTCGTCCGTGCGGTGGCGCAGCAGACGCTTGAAGGCTTAACGGTACCCGAGGCGACCATTGCCGATTTGTACCGCGCAGCCCGTGGCGAGATCGATACAGCGGAGGTAATCCGCAACATCCACAGCCAAATTTCAAATGTCCCGCTACTCCGACAGTGATCCTTACCTCGATGCGGCAACCGGTGTATTAAAAAACCGGCTGGACATAACGGACGAGGCAATCCTTGAAAAGATCGAGGCTGCTTTTGTGGCGACGCGTGCTTACGAGCTTGAGATATCGCCGATGCAAGGAAAGTTCGATCTTGCACACATGCAGGCGATACACCGGTATTTGTTCGGCGATGTGTACGAGTGGGCGGGTGAGCTGCGACGTATCGACATTAGCAAGAATGGAAATAGGTTCGCCCATTACGGCTACCTTGAAAGTGCTGCTGATCCGATATTCAGGCGACTCGCCGAAGAAAAGAACCTGGCAGGGCTTGCCCCGGAACGGTTCAGCGAACGAGCGGCGCATAATCTGGGAGAACTGAACGCCCTTCATCCTTTTCGTGAAGGCAATGGTAGAGCGCAACGCGAATTTATTGGCCACGCTGCGCGGGTGAATGGCTATAGTATCGCGTGGGAAAATCTCAGCCAAGCAAAGATGCTCGAAGCCGCGATCGAATCCTTTCGAGGCGATTCATCGAAGCTGGCACGGATCATCCGTGAAAATCTGACCAAGTGTGACCAGTAAAATGCGGTATGGCGCGATGTCTCACAAGGGTAAGTTTCGGGACGAAAAACGCGATCAATGAAAATAGAGGTTGCAGTGTCCCGTCTTGTTGTCCCCAAATCAGGCATGAGATCTATGTTGGGACGGCTTGACTGCGTGTGTCACAAATGGCACACTCAATTATGGTCGACCGCTCCAAGAAGCTTCCGGCTTTCTTCTATCAAACTCCAAGCGGAAACGAACCCGTAAGGGAGTGGATCAAAGGTCTATCCCCAGAAGACCGTCAGATTGTAGGGCGGGATATTCAGAAGGTTGAGTTCGGATGGCCTATCGGGATGCCGTATTGCAGGAGCCTCGGAAATGGATTGTGGGAAGTGCGTAGCGACCTCACAAGCGGAAGAATCGGGCGAGTGATCTTTTGCGTCATTCGAGGATGCATGGCATTACTGCACAGCTTCATAAAGAAGACTCAAAAGACGCCTCCCAAGGACATTCAACTGGGTTTGAAACGCATGAAGGAAGTGGAGTAATTCAAATGGCAAAGAAAAAAGGAAAACTAGGATCGTCTTTTGATGCTTTCCTCGCCGAAGAGGGTATTCTGGAGATCTGCGAGGAACAAGCACTGAAGCAGATTCTTGCCGACCAGATCACGGCTGCGATGGAAAAGGACCGCCTTACCAAGACCGCGATGGCGGCTCGAATGCAGACCAGCAGACGCGCCCTTGATCGCTTGCTTGATCCCAAGAACACGGGAGTGACACTGCACACCCTACAACGCGCTGCCGTCGCTGTGGGACGGCAACTCCGTTTAGAGCTGGTTTGAATACTAGCCGACTTGTGCTTGCCTTTTGCAAATGAGTACGAGGGCATGGAGACAATTGTGGAATGAAATACGGCTACGCTTGAGTCTTGACAGACGACCAGAACACCGCCATGCAGCTCACCGCCTTGAAGAATGCCGGGTGCAAGACGATATTCAAGGATGAAGGATTATCCGGCACGACAGCAAAGCGTTCCGCGTTGGTTCGTTGCCTCAAGGCCCTGCAGAATGGCGACACGCTCATAGTCTGGAAGCTCGACCGGCAGGATCAAAGTCTGCGCGACCTGATCACGATGCTCGATGACCACCGCGCCCGCGGCGTGAAATTCCATTCGCTCACGGAGGCAAACTATACGAAGACGCCCCCGGGCCGCGCCATGTGGCAAATGATCGGTGTTCTGGCCGAGTTAGAACGGTCGCTTATCTCAGAGCGCCCGCGGGCCGGAGTGAAGGCCGCGCAACGGCGAGGCGTGAAGTTTGGACGGAAGGTGAAACTCACGCCGCAGCTGAGCGACCACGCCCGTAAGTTGCTTAACAAAGGCGAAGGCCGCCCGTACGTGGCCGACCTTTTGAACGTGGGCCGTTCCACGCTCTATCGGGCGTTGAATTCGTAGTTTCCGATAACCGCACTTTCGGGGAAGTTGCCATGCGCGCGCTCCCAATCGGGTTCGTAAACTCTACGTGCGGGGGATGGGGCTCTTGGCCCGCGGGCACTGCCGCATCCTGAAAGTCGCACTCCCCATCTCGGACATCGATTCAAAGGACGCCAGTTCGTCGAAGCAGCTGGCGGAAGCGGTGCAGTACCGCAGAATGGACCAGAATTACTGGAGTTGACGCCTGGTTCCCCGCAAGACACGTAGAGCGCGGTGCGAATATCGCTCGCGAGGGACGCTGGTTGCGTCCCTCACATTTCTCGTTATTACAGGCCTAGAGCTGCGCGTGCAGCAAGGTATTGCTGGATTGTCATGGTCTTGGATCCGTCCCCCGATATGTATGGTCGGGCCATCGTACTGACTGAGTTCGTCAGATAGTAGTTCCATGTGTTGATCGGGACCTGACAGGAGGCGGCGGGCGGCTTAGTTCCACAGGCTAACGATTGGAGTTGCGTCTCCCACTTGGGATGGAGTGGCATATTGACGGCGTAAGGCAATGTCAGATTAAATCCGGTGTCGGAGTTGAGAACGGTTCCGACTGTGCTGAAAATGGCGGCGGCGTCGTCCATGCCGAGGAATTCGCGGAGATAGACAAGCCGTTCGAGCCCGGTGCAGTGTGCCCCCAGGATGCGCCCGACTCCGTTTGCGCGCATTTGATTGGCTTCCCAAATAACGGTGCCTTCGACGCCGGAGGTGTTCTCTTCGCCGAGTGGGAGCGGGAAGAAGTGGACGCCACCGACAACAATCATAGGGGGACGTGCGCCGTCGAGAACGGTTTGGGCTGTTTCAATTGTGTTGATGATACCGGCATGGGCGCAGCCCGTGACCAGCACCATTCCCGATGCTGTGTTGATCACGAGGGCTGTTTCCTCCGGCATTACATCAAGGCTGAGATTGCCTGCGGGGTCCTGAATATTGGGCGTACCCGGGTAGGTCTTTTCGTCGTGTTTGCGTGCGATTTTGCCGGTTAACCAGACGCCGGAGAGGCCGAGGAAATTGGGGACGGGTTTGTCGTTGACAATGAAGTTGCCGCCCTGGGCTAGAAACCGCGTGCGTTCGCCCACCATGTAGTTTGAGTTGACACCTCCGCTGACGCGTGGCCAGAAGATCTCGTCTCCACCGACGTAGGCGTTCTTGAATGCGTCGGGGTTGGTATCCTTGCATGTGCTGCGGAGTGTGTCCAGCCCGGCAGTGTGGTCGTCGTGGTTGTGGCTGAGGATAACGTCCTGGATGTCACAGATGGGGATATTGAGAGTCTTGGCGTTGGAGACGACGGTTTGTGGATTCCCGCCAGTGTCGAACAGGAAACGTTTGGAGACGGAGCCCGACTTGATCTCGATGAGGGCGGCGAAGCCCCATTCGCCGATGGTTCTGCGGCCCGGAGTGAAGTCGGAAAGGATGGTGATTGTGTAATTGTCAACCAGCGAGAGATTTGTGGCAGGTTTGAAGGTCTGACCTCCGAAAGTCGCGGGTGCAATTGCAACCGTGAGGAGGATCAAAGAAATTGTGCGCGTTGTTGCTCGGGATGATGAGAGTGAATGGACACACTTCCCGAATGTTGACGACAGAAGAAACATACGAGCCTCCTTGCTTCTGTTAGACGGAGGTACCCATGTTGCAAGATGCCGCGAGTAGTCTTTAAGAAGCGTTGCAATTGTTATTCAGGAATGATGCTACACGAATAATTTAGGGGTGTCAACAGGTATTGAGATCTTTTAATCTATATATTTTGCGGCATGCCTCCAGTAATAGCACAGTCGATTTATGCGGGATAGGCGAATGGGACGGGATTTGAGTCGCATTCTATGCTCTCATGTCTGACTAGGCTAATATCGATACTGAATTCACTGCGCGGCTTGCTGGCGGCGGGGAACAAGGAGGGAGAGCCGTTGGTCTCGAAGTTCTACGGCGAAACGGCGCCGAAACAAATGTGTTCGCTTCCGACCAAGGCGAATGCCTTAGCTCATGCCAGGCAGTTGCGGCTCACTTTGGAAAGCAGACTGGCTGTTCAAGGGTGATGACTTGTTCGGGCCACCGCCCGATGGCCTAATCCATCGCTGCGCGGTCGATTCCGGGCCGGACAACCGTTGCCAGGCCTCCCGGGTTCGTCCTTCAGCAGCAATTCGGGGTGTCCGTGAAGACAACAACTTAACCCAGCGGGAACCGTGAAGTACGGAGCTTAGACGCCTTTCCAGAAGTCCAGCTTGGGACAATGCCTGTAGCTTGTAGCTAAAGAACATTGGCGTCTATGGACTTGGTTTCAGACCCAATGGATTTAGCACTTCCTTGCATGTGGTTTTAGAGAGCACCTTAACGGAGTGAAATTGATGCGAAAATCCAGTCAAGTGGGTAACCCATTCCCTTTGGGCTTAGTGAGCGTCTCAGTTTCCGATAACTCCAGGAAACTGGCGTTATGTCAACTCTGGGTGTTGTGTAATCGACATCCTGGAAAAGCAAACCCAAACGGTGTAGACAGCCGGTCCTCTTACCGGCCTTGTGCGATGCGTCAAAAAACGCGGCGGGTCCCGGGGGGGACCCGCACGGAACACGGATTTCGTCCTACATCGGCGGCGGGGGAGGGCCGGAGTTGCGGAATTGAGGACGGGGGCCGCTGAAGGGGCCGCGTCCAGTGCCTGGGCCGTTGCCGGGACCTGCTGCGTTGGCGGGTGGAGTTAGCAGGTTGAGGAACATCGCTTCGTGGATGTCGGGCGCGAGTTGGCTGGCGGCGTCGAGCGCTTTGAGCTTGGTCTTCTGGTCTGGGCTGAGCACTAGTAGGGCGGCGGTGTTGGCGGCGGTTTGGGCGTCGGTGATTTGCTTGCGCAAGACCTCGATATCTTGCAGCATTTGGCCAAGCGTGGCGGCGCTGGAGCCGCCTTTTTGCAGGGCGGTCTGGAGTGTCTGCTGTTTGGTCTGGATGCTGGTGGCGGCGGTCTGGGTGGCGGTGCGTTCCTTAGTTTGGATGTCCTGTAATTGGTTGACCTGGGTGGCGCTGAGCGTCAGGTATGTTGTGATCTCCGTGATGGAAGGCGCTGGGCCTTGGGCGAAAGAGGCGGCGGCTAGCGCCAGGGTAAGAATGATTGAGTTTTTCATGTTTGTTGCTCCTGACTGTTAGAACCCTCGCGAGGCCTTTGGGTTGGTTAAGGTTGCGCCAAATTATCTCTTTACGCACTTAACAAGGATTTTGCAAAGCCTTAGCAACAACGGTGGGGAAATGGCGCGAACATTGCCTACAATGAGTTATGCGTTTTTTGCGGGACAAACACGCCCTCTCCATCGTCTTGATTGTGGCCACGCTGACGCTGCTGCCCTTGCTGGCGATTTTGCAATACCAGTGGGTGGGGCAGGTGAGCGATAGCGAGCACGAGCGGCTGCAGATGACCATCCGCAATACCACCGCGCGGATGTGCCAGGAACTGAATCGCGAATTCCTGGCACCTGCCTCCTTATTCATGGGGCCGGGGCCGGTGGAGGATGTCGCTGAGCGAATCCAGGAATGGCGTGGGAGCTCACCGTATCGCGAATCGGTGAAGAATTTCTACTTGATTGACCGGGCGGATAGCGGATGGGAGTTGCGGATCTTCGACTCTGGAACTGCGCGGTTTCAGGCGTCGGCGTGGCCTGTCCAATTGACGGGGCTGCGAGATCGCCTGCAGGCTGCGACATCGAAGCCGGATACCGGGCGCGCGCCGTTTTCGATTCTGGTGGATGAGACGGCGATGGCGATGTTGACACCGCGTCTGGCTGGTCCGCCGCGGATGCGGCGCGGATCGACAATGCCCGAGCCGGAGGGTTTCACGATCATCGAGTGGGATGCGAAGGCGGTGCACGAGCGGTTGCTGCCCGAGGTTGTGGCGCGATGGATTTCAGAAGGAGCGCCGAACGATTATCTGGTGCGTATTGCGAGCCGGAGCAAGCCGGCCACGGTGATTTATACCAACGCGCCCGATCGGGATGCGGCGTTTTTTCAGCCGCCCGACGCATTAGGTTCGTTTCTGGAGATGCGCCGGGAACAGATGCGCAATGGTCGAGGAGGGCCGCCGGGCATGCGCGGCGGGCGGGGCGGAAAACGGCCTCCGCCTGAGGAGCCGGCCGACGATGAGCCAGTGGGGCCGCCGCCGGCGCGGCCGGATGGAAAGCGGCCCGCTGGCAAAGATATGGATGCACGCGAGGAGAATGGCATTTGGGTTGTGCAGGTGAAGCATCGCGCCGGGTCGCTGGAATCGGTGGTGGCAAGTGCGCGCAACAAGAATCTGGCGATCAGCTTCGCGATCCTTTTGTTGCTGGCGGTGAGTATCGTGCTGCTGCTGGTGAATACACAGCGGGCGAGCCGGTTCGCGGCGTTGCAGATGGAGTTTGTTGCTGGGGTTTCGCATGAGCTGCGCACGCCGCTGACGGTGATCTGTTCGGCGGGGCAAAACTTGTCGGACGGGCTGGTGGCCGATGAAAAGCAGATGCGCACATACGGTACGGCGATTTACAAAGAAGGCCGGCGGCTGTCGGTGATGGTGGAGCAGATCATGTCGTACGCGGGCATCCAATCAGGCCGCGCGAAGTATGATCCGCAGCCGGTTGAAGTGTCGATGGTGTTGAAGCACGCGATGCAATCGTGCGAGCAGCAGATTGCGGAGTCGGGCTGCCGCGTTGATCAAAGGCTGGAAGCGGACCTGCCGTTGGCGCTGGCGGATCCGATCGCGCTGGCGCATTGTGTGCGCAACCTGTTGAGCAATGCGCTGCTGTATGGGCGAGATGGCAAGTGGGTTGGGATCAGCGCACAACGCGGCACGGAGCCGGGTCCGCTGATGGTGCGGATTCAGGTGGAGGATCGCGGCGCGGGGATCGATCCGGCGGACGTGAAGAACATCTTCAAGCCGTTTTATCGTGGGCGCGGTCCGGTGGCGCAGCAGATTCGCGGTGCGGGCATTGGTCTTAGTTTGGTGCAGCGGATTATGGAAGCGCATGGCGGCAAGGCGAGCGTGGTGAGCACGCTGGGTAAGGGCAGTTGCTTTACTTTGTTGATTCCGGCGGTGGATGCGCCGCCGGAGATGGACAATGAATTTGGAGCGGACAATGAGCCAAAAGATTCTCATCGTTGAAGACGAAGCGTCGCTGGTGATGACACTGACGGACCGGCTGCAGCGGAACGGCTACGAGGTGGATAGCGCGGGCGACGGTGAGGTGGGTCTGGAGAAGGCGCTGACGGGCGCATACGATCTGCTGTTGCTGGATGTGATGCTGCCGTTGAAGAGCGGGTTCGATATTTGCCGCAAGGTGCGGCAGAGCGCGCTGGATACGCCTATTCTGTTTTTGACGGCGCGCGGGCAGACCATCGATAAGGTGACCGGGTTGCAGTTTGGGGCCGATGATTACTTGACGAAGCCGTTCGACATGATGGAACTGGAGGCGCGGATTGAAGCGCTGTTGCGCAGGGCCGCGCCGGAGGCGAGCTATTCGTTTGGGAATATCAGCATCGATTTTCGCAGTGCGCAGGTGACGAAAAATGGCGTGCCGGTGGTGTTTTCGGCGCGCGAGTTTCATTTGTTTCGATACCTGGTGGAGCATCGTGGGGCTACGCTTTCGCGCGAGGAGTTGTTGACGGAGGTGTGGGGGTATGACGCGATGACTTCCACGCGCACGGTGGATGTGCATATGGCTTGGTTGCGGCAGAAGATTGAGGAGAACCCGAAGTTTCCGGTTTGGATTTTGACGGTGCGGGGGATGGGGTATAAGTTTACGGGGTGATTGCTGATCGGACGTCTGGTGGTGGGACAGCCAGCACTGTCCGCGAGGGACAGCGCAGGCAGTCCCGGGAGCGGTTGTCAGTGCAGAATGGTACGGGTGCCACCGGAGACTTTGCCGGTTTCTTTGGCTTGGAGCTTGACTGTTAGTTTGTGTTTGGTGGGCGGGTCGCTCATGGTGGCGGGTTGGAAGCCGGCTATGTATTCGAACAGGACGACCTGCGCGATTCCGCCGAGCAGCGCACGCATGGCTTGGGCATTCATCATGATCGGGTCGAAGCTGCGGCCGCCGGTGAGTTCGCCGAGGCTGGCGTAGTCCATGATGTCGTGCTGCTGAAGTTCGATGTGGGCGAGTTGATTCTTCGCTCCGTCGCTCAATTCGCCTTGTTTGTTGCGGCCCGATTCCATGATGTGCCTGATGCGGTCTTTGATCTTTTTGCCGCCGAGCAGAACGGGGTAAACGGAGATGCCCATTTCGCTGATTTCGCCGGTCACATCTTTGGGCTTGGCGTCAGTGGTGGGGAAGCCGTCGGAGAACATGAGGATCAGCTTGGTTGCGTCGGAGCCTGATTTGGCGGCCTCTTTGGCGGCGGCGAGGGCGGATTCGTAGATCCATGTTCCGCCGTTATTTGACTTGCGCTTGGGCGGCAATTGCAGCTTGATGACTTCGGGGCGGGGTTTGGCGCCAGCCTTGTAATTCTGAATGCGGCGGAAGGCTTCGGTGAGCACGGCCTCGTCCATGGTTGGATGGCAGAAGCGCTTGAGGTTGCCATCGAAGCCGTAGACAGCGAGTTTGACGTTGGGCAGGCCTAGCATCAGTGCTGATTTGTAGGCGAGGAAATCGAGCAGCCCTTCTTCGGTGACGCTGCCGCTGATGTCGAACAACAGCGTGACTTCAATGGGCGTTGCGCGCTGGCGGCTGCCACGGCCGCCTTCGAAAAACGTGACTTTGCGAGGCTGGCCGTCTTCGAGCAGAACGATGTCCTGCGCGGTGAGCGTGTCGACGTATTTGTTCTGTTTGATGACGTGGAAGCGCACGGTGGCGAGCGAGGTTTCGGCGCGGAAGACGGGAAGTTCCTGTGCCTGGGCGGCGGCTAAGAGGGTGAGGACAAGCGCGACGGACATTGAATAAATCATACACATTTGTCAGGATCCTTGCACTATGACGCGCAATGACGTACTCTGGCAAAGAAAAGGCGAAAGTGACAATGAACCTCTCTCTTGGATTTCCAGAACCGCCCGCGCCCGATGCGCCTGCCTCGACAGACGCTCCTGGCAGCGAACTGCGACGCCCATCGGGGTTGGAGGGCGCGTTGACGCGCTTTCAGGAATGGGCGGCGGATGAGAACTCGCCGATTCGGGCGATCAAGCGCATACCGGCGCGCAGCGGTGAGTTTGCGCCGATTCCGGCCGAGGTGAGTGAGAAGGTGCAGCGCGGCCTGGAGCGGCGCGGCATCAAGCAACTGTACACGCATCAGGCGGAGGCGTTTCAGAAGATCAGCGAGAAGAAGAACGTAGTGGTGGTTACGCCGACGGCGAGCGGCAAAACGCTGTGCTACAACCTGCCGGTGCTGAATCACCTGATGAGCGAGCCGGGAGCGCGGGCGATGTACCTGTTTCCGACCAAGGCGCTGGCCGAGGATCAGTTGCAGGAGTTCAACGCGACGGTGAATGAGATGGGCTCGGACATTCGCGCGTTCACTTACGACGGCGATACGCCTCAAGACGCCCGGCGCGCTATTCGCGAGCGCGCGAACGTTGTATTTACTAATCCGGACATGTTGCACAGCGGCATTCTGCCGCATCATACGAAGTGGGCGAAGTGTTTTGAGAATCTGCGCTACTTTGTGATCGATGAGCTGCATTACTACCGCGGAGTGTATGGGAGCCATCTGGCGAATTTGTTGCGCAGGGTGCGGCGCATCTGCGAGTTTTACGGCTCAAAGCCACAGTTTATCTGTTGTTCGGCTACGATTGCCAATCCGCGTGAGTTAGCGCAGGGACTAACTTCGGAACCGTTTGAGTTAGTCGAGACTAATGGCAGTCCGAGCGGCGAGAAGTATGTGGTGTTCTACAATCCGCCGATTGTGAACCGGCAGTTAGGCATCCGGCGGAGTTACTTACACGAGACGCGGCGCATTGCGATGGAGTTTGTGGATCGCGGTCAGCAGACGCTGGTATTTGCGAATAACCGGCTGGCGACGGAGGTGTTGACCACTTACTTGAAAGACGCGATTGAGCGGGCTCCGATGCGCGCGGGTTCGGTGCGCGGTTATCGGGGCGGGTTTCTGCCGAAGGAGCGGCGCGAGATTGAAAGCAAGCTGCGCAGTGGCGAGGTGCGGTGCGTGATTGCGACGAACGCGCTGGAACTGGGCGTGGACATCGGATCGCTGGATGCGGTGGTGATGGCTGGGTATCCGGGGACGATTGCTTCGGCGTGGCAGAGGGCGGGCCGCGCGGGGCGGAGGCAGAAGACGTCGCTGGCGGTGATGGTGGCGTCGAGCGCGCCGCTGGATCAGTTCATTGTGGAGCATCCAGATTATTTCTTTGGGCAGTCGCCGGAGCACGCGCACATCAATCCGGACAATCTTGAAATTCTGCTGAGCCACTTGAAGTGTGCGGCGTTTGAGTTGCCGTTGAGGGATGGCGAGAAGTTCGGCGGTCATGATTCGAAGAACCTGTGCGAGTTTTTGCAGGAGATGGGCTTTCTGCATCCTTCGAACGGGGCGTGGCACTGGACTTCGGATACTTATCCGGCCGATGCTGTGAGCCTGCGTGCGGTAACGAGCGATAACTTCATTGTGATCGATGAGACGCGTGAGCCGAAGGTGATCGCGGAGGTCAGTTTTCCGGTGGCGTTGACCACGCTGCATGAGAAGGCGATCTATCTGCACGATGCGCGGCAGTACCAGGTGGAACGGTTTGATTACGTGGGGCGCAAGGCCTATGTGCGCAGCGTGGAGTGCGATTACTTTACGGACGCGATCGATTACACGCAGGTGAAGATACTTACTGAGTTCGACCGGGCGGCGGTGGCTACGGCGGAATCGCTGCATGGCGAAGTGCGAGTGAACACGCAGATTGTCGGGTTCAAGAAAGTCAAGTTCTATACGCTTGAAAACATCGGGGCAGGGAACTTGTCGATGCCTGAGCAGGAGATGCATACGACGTCGTTCTGGCTGCATTTTCCGGAGAAGTTTTTGGCGCAGTTCAGCGATTTGACGCCGGCGGAAAAGCAAAATGGGATGGTGGGTTTGGGCTCGGCGCTGCGGGCGGTGGCGGCGTTGTTGTTGATGTGCGATCCGCGGGATTTATCGATTGCGTTGACGGAGAATTCGCCGGGGGATTTGACGGCGTTTGAACCGAACCTTTACCTGTACGATAATTATCCGGGTGGGATTGGTGGCAGCGCGCCGCTGTTCCAGATGACGGACAAGTTGCTGAAAGGCGCGCAGGCGTTGATTGCGGAGTGTCCATGCGAGAGCGGGTGTCCGGGTTGCGTGGGTCCGGTGGGTGAGATTGGCGATAAGGGCAAAGAGGTTGCGAAGCGGATTTTGGGGGCGCTGTTGGGGTGAACGTTTACATTTCCGGTGCTACGGGCTATATGGGTAAGGCGCTGACGGCCAGTCTGCTGGGGCGTGGGCATGGGGTGCGTGCGTTGGTGCATCTGCCGACGGATGGGTGGCGAGTGATTGATCTGGCGGGGATTCGTGGGGCGGCGGGATTATAGGGCGCCGATTGACCGCGCCTCTGCTCACGGTTATTCTGAAAGCAGTAGAAAGGGTCGTCATAATGAGTATCGACATCACGACTGAGACTGAAAGCATCGTGCGCGATGCAATCAACAGCGGTCATTTCCGTTCCGTTGACGAACTTATTGCATATGGGGTTCAGGCTTGGCGGGAAAAGCAGCATGTGGGAGGCGAGCCCGCAGCACTTGTCAACGAAGGCGACGCGATGATCAAGATTGACGGCTTGTGGGTGCACCATGGGCGCGCCGAGCCCGGTACGGATTGGAGTGGAATTGTTAACGATGTCCGCGAAGAGCGAATTGCGGATATTCTGAAAGAATTCAGATAGTGAACTCATTTTTTGACACGTCGGTGCTGGTTGCGGCTTCCGAGCACAGTCATGTCCACCATGAGCGCGCATTGGCAGTAATGCGGAAGGTTACTCAAGGGTAAGAGCAGGGACATATGAGCGCCCACTCCATCGCCGAGGTTTACGCCGCTCTCACAAGGCTCCCCGTGCTGCCGAGGATTCAACCGGCCGAGGCGCTGAGGATTGTCAGCGAGAATATTCTGCCATACTTCCGTGTCGTGACTTTGGCGCAAGACGACTATGTTGCGGTTTTGCGGGATATGGGAACGCTCGGTGTTGTTGGAGCGAAAATTTACGACGCTCTGCTTTTGCGTTGTGCGGAAAAGTGCGGCGCGGAGCGCATTTACACTTTTAATCTGCGAGATTTTATTCAATTGGCCGCGGAGCCGATAAGAGGGAAAATATCCGCGCCATGAAGCTGAGAGTTCTTGCCGAACCGTGTTTGGTATTCAGTTACTGAGGGCTTTTGGCGATGCATTTGTCCTGGGACTCTTTGCGTCCCCAAGCTGTTCTGCGAATGGCAATCTGCAAGAAATACCCAATCCAAACCATGATCGTGAAAGCTGCATAAATGGGGATGAAATACATTAAAAAATAGAGCCAGTAATGGGGAATCAAGAGTGTTAGAATGAGCCGGCCGTGATAACTTGGCATCATCAGGGGCGGGATTGTCACGCATAGTGCCGAGAACATTTGAGCACGCGGCGGTGTAACTAGGCCGGCGAGTAAGGCTGTGGCAATTGTCAGCCAGATTGCGCCGGATTGGACTGGTTTGCTGTACCAGACGAGTACGTTGAGTAGGCCGACTATCAGGAGTGGGAAGAGTGGCCATTGAATGATGCGGCGCACAATTCTAAGACGGTTTAGACTTGCTTAATGGCGATTTCGGGTTTGAATTAGTTAGTGGGTCGAATGCCATTCGGCCGCAGAGTGCCACTCTGCCCTACGCCGGTCTACCGGATGCGGGATTCGAGCAATAGGGGCGGGACTTCGTCGGGGGTGATGGCTTCGCCGAAGAAGTGGCCCTGGGCTTTGTCGCAACCGGCGATGCGGATTATGTCCAGATGGGCGGCGGTTTCGACGCCTTCGGCAACCACAGTGAGGCCTAGATTGTGGGCGAGCGAGACGATGGTTTGAATCACTGCGAGCGAACCGGTGTCGACGGTGCTTTCGCGCAAAAAAGACTGATCGATCTTCAAGGTGTCGGCGGGCAGGCGGCGCAGATAGCTGAGCGAGGAATAGCCGGTGCCGAAATCGTCGATCGATATACTGACGCCGACGTCGCGCAGCACGGACATGAGTGCGGCCGATTCCTGCAGGTCGCGGACGAGGATACTCTCAGTGAGTTCGAGGTCAAGATAGCGCGGGCTAAGGCCGGATTCTTCGAGCGCGGCGGCGACGGTGCCGACAAAATCGGGGCGGGCAAATTGCACGGCGGAAACGTTCACGCTGACTCGGATGGGTCGCAATCCGGCGGCTTGCCAGGCGGCATTTTGCAGACAGGCCTGGCGCAAGACCCATGCCCCGATGGGGACAATCATGCCGCTTTCTTCGGCAATGGGTATGAACTGGCCCGGTGAGATGCGGCCCAACTTGGGGTGGTGCCATTTGACGAGGGCTTCAACGCTTTCCACGCGGCCATCCAGATCCACCTGCGGCTGGTAGAGGATGCGAAGTTCGTTGTTATCGATGGCGCGGCGGAGATAGGTTTCCATCTCCAGGTTTCGCAGGGCGGTGGCGCCGAGGCCGGGCTTGAAGAATTCCAGGCTATCGTTGCCTTTGTGTTTGGCTATGTACATGGCGCTATCGGCATTGCGCAGCAGCGTGGCGACATCGCGCCCGTCGCGGGGGAACATGCCGATGCCCATGCAGGCGGTAACGAATAATTCGTGGCCATCCACCTGAAAGGGCGAGCGAAGGGAGGCCAGCAATTCCTCGGATTGTTGGAGCGCTTCGTCTTCACTGGTCAAGCCCGCCAGCACGACGGCGAACTCGTCGCCACCCATGCGTGCGACGAGGCCGCCTTTGCGGACGCAATACTTAAGGCGGCGGCTGACCTGTTCCAACAGGTGGTCGCCGATGGTATGTCCAAGGGTATCGTTGATCTGCTTGAAGCGGTCGAGGTCAATGAAGCAGACGGCGAGCAGCTTTCCTTGATTGCCAGCTTCCTCCAAGGCATTGGGCAGGCGATCCTGCAGTTGCAGGCGGTTTGGCAGGCCGGTGAGGGCATCGTGCTGTGATTGATAAGAGAGCTGATCGTTGAGCAGATTGTGTTCCATGGAGATCGCTGTCATGGAAACAGCGGCCTGGACGAGCGCGAGGTGTCGTTCCGTAATCTCCATGCCTTCTTCGAAATGCAGAGCGAAGACTCCGAGCACTTGCCCGAATGCGGAGACTACAGGGGAAGCGAGGCACTGGCTGGCGAGCAGTTCAGTGGCGATGCGGCGGCGGGGACGCCAGAAGGCGTCGAACATGATGTCGGTTGCGGTCTGAGATTGACGCGAGTGCGCCGCGCGGGCATAGCAACCGTTGTCGGGGTTGACCGAAATTCGGGGAAAGGCAGCGAGCGCATCGACCGGGAATTTGGGAGCGCATTCCCAGAACAACTGACCGCGGCGCAGCAACAGGATGGCGGCCTTGAGTCCGGGCTGTTGGTGTTCGACCATGGCGGTGATTTCCCGGAAAGCGTCGTGGGCTGGTTCGCTGTGGGCGATCATCTCCAGGATGCGGTTGCGGTCGAGATCGAGTTGGTGGGCCAGCTTTCGTTCCGTGACATCGCGGCCGCTGAGTACGATTCCGGCAACAACGGGGTCAGCCAGCAGATTGGTGGCGGTGCATTCCAGATGGATGAGTTTGTTGCCGGTGCTCTTCACGGTCAATTCAAAGGTCGGGTGCGGGCCGGGGTGTGAGAGCCAGATTCTTTCCTGGCGCACCAGGACCTTCATCTGATTTCCGCTCAAGACATCGGGGATGGAAAGAGCAGCGGCCGAGCCTGAACCCGTGTTGAGCGCGCGGGCGATGGAAGGGCTCACATACTTCATTTGGCGATGGGCATCCAGAATGCAGACAAAATCGGACGTATTCTCGATGATGGAGCGAAACAGACTCTCGCTCCGGCGCAGGTCATCCTCTGCCTTCAGTCTGGAATTGCGGGTCTGTTCATCGTGTACAACGCGCCCCAGGCTGCGCGACATCAATTCCAGCAGTTCGCGCCTTTGGCTGTTGAAAAAGCCGGCCGGCTTGGGGGAGAGGGAGAAGAACCCGAGGACTCCGAATACATTTTCCGAAAGCATGATGGCGGTTCCGAAGTAGGAGCGGACGCCGAGCTGATGGAAGATGGGAGGGGAGAGGTATTTGGTTTCCGTGAGTGTATCTTCGACCGCAACGGTGATGGCATCTTCGATGATAAAGCGGCAAAACGAATCCTTGTAAGGAACCGACATGCCCGGTAGCAGGTCGGCCAGCGAGGAAACGATATAGGGCACGTCCATGGTTTCGCCATTGGCTTGGGAGAGGTAGCCATGAGGCATGTCGAACATCTGGCAGCCAGTGCGGATGAAGTCGTGAAAGAGGTCAGCAACGGAATCGTGGTTGGCGTTCGACAAACGGTGCAGCTCCTTCAAGCCGAGTTTGAAGCCGCGTTCGAGAGTAATGTCAGTGAAGGACGAGATCACGCCATAGGGTTCGGCGCACCCGGGCATGACAATGGGCATGGCTTTGAGTGAAAGCCAGATGCTTGCGCCATCGAAACGTGTGACTCCGATGGTGGCTACACTTTGGGCGGTTCCGGTGCGCAGGGCGACAGCGGTTGGGTGTTCTTCCGGTGCGATCTCTGAACCATCCTCCCTGAACCATTGCCAGCGGTCGTAGCAGATTTGGTTGGCCGTTTGGTCATCGGGAATTCCGAAGATTTGGCGGGCGCTGCTGTTGCAGGCGGATATGGTTGCATCGGCACGGCGAAGGACGATGCCTTCGCTGGCCGTTGAGATTGTGGCAAGGTACTTCTGGTCAGCCTCCAGCAGTGCCTGGCTGGCGGCCATGTGGCTGCGCAGATCGCGCCCAAAGGCGGCGATGGAGGCGGGTTCGCCAGCATCTGTACTCTTCAATAATACGGCATTGAATTCACAGGGAATCTGCTGGCCGGAGACGGCATCCGTCAGAACGAGGCAGCTTTCGAAATGCCCTGTTGCGCGCAACGTTTCGATGCCCGCCTGGAGCGATGCGCAGAAGGTGGCCAATTGATTTCTGAGTTGAGCCCTGACCAATTCGTGATCAGGATTGCCGATGCCGCAGATGGTTCCCAACGCTTTGTTCCAGTACAAAACATCCCCGCTCAGGGAAAGCATCACAACCAATTCCGAGGAGTTTTCGACGAGGTTGGAGAGAAGCTCTTTTTTCCCTTCGGTGGCGCGCCGTTCCAGTTCGACGGCGGCCCGTAGTGCGAAGAGGTTCAAGGCTGCTTCGACACGCGGATCAGGCGTCCATTGCTTCACGTCCATGATGGCCAGCAAGCCTATTACTTTCCCTTTCGAAGACCGAAGCGGCGTGCCGATATAACTTTCGACGGCCATTTCCTTCAGGCTGGAGACGGTATCGAAGATCTTTTGCGTGGACGAAGGATACCATTGGAAGCCATGATCAAGCACCTGCTCGCAGGGCGTTCCCTCAACCCAGTGGTCACTGTTTTCCAGTAGTGTGCCGTTCTGGGAAATGGCCAAGGTGCGGACGAGGCGAGGCGGTCCAGAGTGCAGTTCGGCGACGAAGGCATACTTGATCCCGAGGAAAACGGAGAGGTTCGCGGCCAGACTGCGGAAGAAGGCATCGCCCGTTACAGGTGTGATGGCCTCAAGAATCTCCTGCAGACCGTTTGCCGTATGAATGCGGCTGGCGTCGTTGCGGGCTATGCACAGAATGCGCGATTCGTTACCGGGGCGGAGGAGGAGGCGCATGTCGACAATCCAGGACGTCTGGACGCCAAACTTATGGACGAAATTGAGCGACAGGGAGCGGGACGATTCTCCGCCAAGGAGGCTGACTGCGGCATCCTGGAAGCGAGCAACGGATTCCGCAGAGAGCAGTCGCGCGGAGGTCATGTCCATGAGAGTCGAACAGGAATAGCCGGAGGCCAGGGCGAGCGACTCATTGGCGCTGAGAATATTGCCTGTCAGATCCTGCGAAAAAACGGCGTCGGAGGATTGGAGGGCGATATCGGCGCGCCCGGAATCCAAGCCGGTCATGGGCAACAATCGCATCTGGGAGGAGATCAGTTTCGCCAATTCCGCGAGATTCTTTTTTTGCTTTGCGGAAGATTTACGCGGTTTCACATCGTAGACAGCGAGGGTTCCCAGACGTTCACCGCCGCAGCTGGTTATGGGGACGGCGGCCGCGAAGCGAATGCCGAGGCGGTGCAGAACCGGATGATTCCGGAAGCGCTCATCTTCTGCCAGATCGGGGATCCAAAAGCCTCCGGGATCGTGAAACGCGGCAGATCGCAAGGCGAGTTCCAGATCGGCGGCATGCAGGCCGTTGTCGTTCAGACAGCACAAATCGCCTTCAGGAGTGCGCCCCAAAATGGACACGATTCCTGCGCCGAGAGTATGTGCTGTTAGATTTGCCGCCAACGCTAATGTAGGATCGCGGTCCGGGCTGGGACCGGGAGGAATTCCCCGGGCGTCCTTTTTCGAGCGTGCGGCCGATAGCTGGGCACTGGCTGAGATAGATCTCTCCTGGTTCGTTGCAACGTTTCTAAACTCTCACTTGTCAGGCTGCAAGCGGAGAAGGAGTAGGAACAAAACTGTCCCTATCGCTATTGTAATACCGTGAGGCAATGTTACAGCCGTCCGGCTTCCGACGTCAAGGGCTGGTTCCGCGCGATGCGGGGCGCGACCATGGGAAAGTTCACCGATGATAACGGTTACGTTGGCGATTGCGCGGGCCAATCCGCCACGCAATAGAAGCAGTCCTATCGCAAGAATGCCACCTGTAACCGAAGTCAGCAGGAAGATGGAGAACCAGTTCGTGGGGCCGGAGATCGCGCCTACCGCAGCCATTAATTTTACATCGCCTGCGCCCATGGCGCGAAGCGCGTAAAAAATCAGATAGACAAGGAAGGCCAGGCCGAAGCCTTGGGCGGCTGTGGCCAGCCCCTGCCACCCTTCGATGATTGTTCGCAAGGCAAGGCCCAGGATGAAGCCTGTAACGACTAACCAGTTGGGAATGCGGCGGTAGAGATAGTCGAAGACAGCTGCGGTCAGGACCAAGGCCAGCAGGGTGGCCTGCAAGGTGGCTGGGATGGGCTGCATGGCGTTTACGCGGGCGGCCGACGGCGATGCCAGTCCGTCTGCTTCTGAAACTCCGTGCCCAAGGCGAGGATGAGATTTTCGGTGAACGGGCGGCTGACCAGTGAAAGGCCTATGGGCAGGCCTGCGGGAAGTCCGCACGGCAGGGAGAGCGCGGGCAGGCCGGCGAGATTTCCGGCGGCGACCAGATCGAGCATGCCTCGCCGGGCGTGTACGTCCGAACCGGGAGGCGCCTGATCGAGTGCCGCTGAGAGTTTGGGTGCGACGCGAAATGCGCTGGGGGCGAGCAGCACGTCAATATCCGAGAATAACTTGGCCATGGACTCCTGGATAATGCGGCGAAGGCGCATGGCTTTGAGGTAATCGCGGGCGGGGATTTCGAGACCTGCCTTGAGGCCGGCGATCTGCTTTTGGTCGGCCAGTTGGTCGACGCGGCCATTGCGAATGATCTCTTCGAAGGCCGATGCGCCTTCGGCGGCGATGATGGTCGATGCGATCAGCGTGTAGGGGTGATCGGGGAGTTTTGTTTCCACCATCTTCACGCCCATGGCGCGGAAGACGTCCAACGCTTTGAGGAAATCGGCACGTGTGGATTCTTCGGCGGTTTCGCTGAAATCGATGGGCGAGAAGCCGACGCGGATCTCGCTGGCTTTGCGCGTGTACTGCGGAGCGTAGTAAAAGCTTTTGCCTGCTGAACCGGGGTCCTGGTTGTCGGCGTCGGCGATGGCTTGCAGGACGATGCCGCAATCATCGGCGGAGCGGGCGAGGACGCCGATTTTGTCGAGCGTCCAGGAGAGTGCCATGGCGCCGTGGCGGCTGACAAGCCCGTAAGTGGGGCGCAGGCCGGTGACGCCGCAGAAGGCCGATGGCGAGATTATAGAACCGCGAGTTTCCGAGCCAAGGGCGAAGGCGGCAAGGCCGGCGGCGACGGCTGAGCCGGATCCGCTCGACGAACCGCCGGACCAGCGCGTGCGGTCCCACGGATTTAGTCCCGGGCCTTGCAGCGATGCGGCTGCGTAGCGGTAGCCTCCGCCTCCAGCCAGTTCCACCATCGAGAGCTTTCCGGTGAGGATTGCGCCGGCTTTGTCGAGTTTCTGCAGGGCGGTGGCGTCGAAGTCGAAGACCTGTCCGGCGAAGGGGCGCGCGCCCCATGTTGTCGGTTCGCCCGCGGCGGCGAGCAGATCCTTGGCGCCGAAGGGGATGGCTTGCAGTGGGCCGCGCAGGCGGTCGCGCTTGCGGTCGTCATCGGCGCGCTTGGCTTTCTTCAGGGCAGAGGTGCGCATGGTGACGGCGAGCGCGTTGTAGCGGGGGCCGAGTTTTTCCAAGCGATCGCACCAGGCGGTAGTGAGTTCGAGGGCGCTGAATTCTTTGGCGCGCCATTTCTTGTTGAGTTCGGGGATGGTGAGGAAGAAATATTCGTCTGGGATCGCGGCTGCCATGGGTTTGCCTCAGGGTTTGAAGACGAATGCGGGCTCTGTGTCGATGGGGACGGTTATCGCTGCGAGCTTCTGCGAGTTGGCGCGCATGGTCTCCATGGCCTTCTCAAGTTCGGTTGCTGGAGTTGAGGCCTGTTGGGCCGCGGCGGGCACTGCGGCGGCAAAGGCCGTGGCAAGCTGGCGGCGGGAGATGGTTCGGCTCATGGAGCTTATTGTAGCTGGAATGGCGGGGTGGCGCGGAAGCACCACGCCGGGAGGCTGGGGGATGGGTTGAAAGGGTAGGCGAAATGGCCTGCCTATGGGGTTTTTGCATTGTTGGGTGAAGATGTTTCGCCGGCTTGGGCTGATTGTTGATTAAAGACCACTCGTTTTGGGTTGGTCGCGTGCTATAACCTGGCGGATACCATGAGCCGAAGTATCCAAGTGACATTCTCAGTTCAATCCGTGTCAATCCGAGCGGATCCGTGGCGAATTCTTTGTGAAGTCTTTCCCCCCTGTAATGCTTAAGGAATTTGGCCACGGATCCACACGGATGGACACGGATAAGACACTGAACACTTATTCAAGGGAGGCTATTCAATTCCTGCAAAGTATTAAAGACTGACCTGACTAACCAACAAGGATGCGTTAGCAGGTAAAGAGACCATTGAGATCTAACTGCGAAAAACGAGTGGCATTGGATTGCCATTCGGCCCTACATCGCTAGTGGCCGAGGGCTTCCATGGCTGCTTTTTCCATTACGGAGCGGGGTGCGGCTTCGCCTGTCCAGAGTTCGAACTGTGCGGCGGCTTGTTCGAGGAACATCTGGATTCCGGGTACGATGGTCTTTTTCTGATCCAGCGCCCGCTGAACCAACTGGGTTTCGAGCGGATTGTAGACCATGTCGAAAACCAGGTCGGCTGGGATGTGGCCATCGAAGAAACACTCGTTCACGTGGGGGAACATGCCGAGCGGCGTGGCATGAACCAGGGCATCCCAGTTGCGCCCTTCGAGCTGGTCTTTCATCACCGGTTCAGCGCCGCAGATTTTTGCCAGAGCGCGCACGCGGTCGGGGTTGCGGCCTACGATCGAAAGCTTTGCGCCGGCTTCAGTGAGTGCGAAGGCGGCTCCTCGGGCGGCTCCGCCGTTGCCGACGAGCAGCACGGTAGATTTCGCCAGTTTCAATTTCTTGGCCAGCGGGACGGTGACGCCGGCGGCATCGGTATTTGTGCCGCGCCATTTGCCGGCCTTCTTCCAGACGGTGTTTACGGCTCCGATGCGGCGCGTGAGCGGGTCAATGGTATCGAGGTAACGCAGGAGCTTCTGCTTGTGGGGAATCGTTACGCTGAAGCCGGCGATGGGCAGTTTGTCGGCGAGCACCAGGAAATCTTTCAATTGCGGCGGATGAACCAGAAACGGCAAATAGACCGAATCGATGCGGCGGGCCTGAAAGGCTCGGTTATGAACTGCAGGCGAGATGGAGTGGCGCACTGGATCGGCGATTACGCCGTAGATCTTAGCGGCTTTTGAAAACTTATCGATGCGGTAGAGATTTCGCAACTGGCGCGCGCTCACCTGGCCAGCGGCGGTGCCTTCGGCGGCATTGGGCGCAGCATAGGTGTAGATGCCGCCAAAGGCTGGCGAGAGTACGCGCGTGGGAAAGCCGATTTCACCCATGGCGAGCACGATCAGGGAATCGCGGCTGTGGGTTCTGGCCAGGGCGAGAATGCGCTGGTTGTCGCTGGGCTTGCGGGCGGTGGTGACGATCTTATAGGCGGCGGCGCTGATCTTCATCATGCGTCGGTGGATGTGTTCCACCGACGGCGTGGCTTCGTAGTTGTGATAGGAGATGATGAGCTGGGAGCGGCTTTGCAGTTTGTCGAGCCGGGCGGCGGCGCTTTCGGCACTTTCGATTTCGACGTCAACAGCTTTCGCGCCGGCGTCGACGGCTAACTCGAGAATACGGATCTGTTCTTCGATGCTGCCGTTGTACTTGCCCTGGTTCTGGTGGCGGCGGCATGTGGCCAGAACCGTGGCGTCAGGATGCTCGGCCAGGAAGTCGCGAATGACACCGGCGCCCAATGCTGGATTGGGCAGGTAGTCGAGGCGGAATTCGAGGAAGTATTCACCGCTCTCCACTTCGTGGCGGGCGTGTTCCAGCAACTGCTCCGGTTCAGCAAAGCCTAGGGCGATGCATATCTTGGGTAAGTTTGTTCGCGCGGGCATAGACAGGATGCGGAGTTTTAGAATAACACTGTCGGGCAGTCCGTTGCAGGGCGGGGTTGGGCGAGAGGCGATTCGACATTTCTTAAAGAATTTGTTATCTTAGTATTAGAGGTATTTTATGGCGGCTAAATCGGCATTTGCCCAAGGCGCACAGGTCGAACATCCCAAGTTTGGGTTGGGTAGCGTGCTCTCTTGCACCGAAGAACATATTGTCATCAAGTTTGACGATCATGGCGAAAAGAAGTTCGTCATCACCATCGTTTTGGCGAATCTGAAGAAGAGTGACCGCACGCCTCCGGTAGAAAAACGGCGTTCTCCTCGCAAGCCGAAAGTTGCGGCTGCCACCGCAGTTGTCGCTTCGGTTGCGGAATAATCTCCCCAAGCGAAATTTCTTTCCTCTACCCTTTTCTTGCTCAGTCGCGCGTCCCGATAAGCCGGGACGCCCTCGACACGAGTCTCCGCGCGGGCACATATTCAACATATCAAACCCAGCCCTATCAAACCCAGGCATGCATCACTACATGAAGGATGCTGATGCTTTTGTCCCGCATGTTGTTTAGGCGGAACGAGCCTACTGTTTCGACGGAGCGGAAGCCGGCGCAGTAAAGCATCTCCTGCAAGCCACGCTGATTGACGTTCCACCAGCTTCGGCGGTCATGATCGAACGTTCCCACCAGCTTCATCAGTGGCTGCTCGTCACCTTCCATCAATTCGAAAACGGGAGCGGAGATCACTGCGTACTGCCTGGTCATTGCATAGATGCGCTCCATGGCAAGAATCGGATCTCGCAAGTGCGAAGTGAGGGAGCCGGCGAAGACGAGGTCGAATTTCTGGCCGCCGAAGGCCTCGGGACTAATATCGTAAGCCTTGATGAGCTTGCCAATCACTTTGGATCTGCGGGCACGGCGGGCGAACTCGAAGGCGCCATGGATAAACTTCAGGTTGGCCGCATCGATGTCTGGAATCCCTTTCAGCCGCTGGTCGCGCGCCCAATCCCCGCCAACGAAATCCCAATCCATGAGTGAAGGAAGTTCGGTCGCTGTGACCACGGCTCCGCGGCGCTCGAACTCAAAGGCGAAAAAGCCGCTGGCGCGGCCTATGTCGAGAACCTGCAAGCCATCCATGCGCTCAGGAAAGCGGAAGGCGGGCAAGTGCGACGTCATGTCATGGTCGCCATCGGTAACGACGCCAGGAGTCAATTCCACGCAGTGATACCAGTAGAATTCTTTCGATGCAGTGAGAATATCCATCGTTGGCTTCTAGTATTTTGACACAGACGCCTAGGCCCTGAACTATTGCGGAGAAGGCTGCGAAGATGTTACTTTTAACATTCGCTACTGCTTTGAAACCGTAGTAAGCAAAATTGCGCGCGTTGTCCGCACATGAAGATCGCAATCAATCTCAGGCAGTATTTTAAAGGAAAAATCGGAGGCCTGGAGAACTACGTCCGAAACGTGGTGGGTGGACTTTCGGCCGACGAACTGACGATCTTCGTTCATGAATCCGAAGTGGAGCATAGCCGGGAGTTTGCGCCTAATGCAACGTTTGTTCCGCTGAAGCACGAAACGGCTGAGCAGACGATCGCAAGCGCGCTGGATCAGACGAAATTCGATGTGTTCTTTTGTCCGCTGCTGGTGCTGGAGCCGTTGCGGGTGAATATTCCTTCGGCCATTATGATGCCGGACGTGCAGCACGAATTCTTTCCGGAGTTCTTCGAAGCGCCGGTTCTGCAGTGGCGTAAACAGAACTACCGCCCGTCGGCCCAGAATGCCGATGTGGTGTTTACGCTTTCGGCGCACGCCAAGCAGACGATCGTCGATAAGTACGAAACCGATCCGGCTAAGATCGAAGCGGTATACCTGGATGTGGACGACGAGTTTCGCCAGCCTGCTTCTGGCGGGTCTTCGGCGGAATTTCGCGGGCTTGGCCTGCCTGCCGACTATCTGTATTTTCCTGCCAATTTCTGGCCGCACAAGAACCATTCGAACCTTCTCAAGGCCCTGCGCATACTGGTTAAGGGCAAGTATCCGAATCTTGTGCTGGTGCTGACGGGCGCGCCTGGAGACGGCGAAACGAAGGTCCGCAAAGAGGCCGCTGGACTCGGACTGAAAAAGAACGTCATTTTTGCTGGATACCAGAGCCGCAAGGTGGTTGTGGAACTGTACCGGGGCGCGCAGGCGCTGGTGTTCGCCACCAAGTTCGAAGGTTTTGGGATCCCTATTCTGGAAGGCTTTCATGCCGGGACGCCGGTGATCACTTCGGGTAGCGGCAGTTGCGCGGAAGTGGCGCGCGATGCGGCCATTGCGGTGAATGAATTGGACCCGGCGAGTATCGCCGAAGGAATCGCCAAGGCTTTGGATAACCGCGAACTGTGCCTGCGGCTGGTTGAGGCGGGGCGTGCCCGCGCGGCGGAGTTTTCATGGGCGCGGGCAGTGGAACAGACCAGGGCGGCATTTGCGCGGATCACGAGTCCGGCTTACCGGAAGCCGCAGCGGGTGGAAGTTTTTCAGCATCCCACGGTCGCCATTGTCACGCCTTCATTCAACAAGGGTAAGTATCTGGAGGAGACGATTCAGAGCGTGCTCAGCCAGGACTATCCGCATATCGACTACGTAGTGATCGATGGCGGATCCACTGACGAAACCGGCCAGATTCTTCATAAATACCGCGATAAACTGCGATACTGCATGGAAAAAGACCGCGGCCAGTCCGATGCGATCAACAAGGGATACCATGCTACGCGGGGCGAACTGTTCACCTTCCTAAACGCTGACGATTACTATCTGCCGGGTGCGGTAGAGACCGCCGTTAAGCATTTTCAGGCCAATCCGGCGGCGGGCATGATCTACGGCGAGGCCTACCACGTTCACGAAGATGGCAAAATTATCGATCGCTATGCGACGCAAAAATTCGATTTTCAGGAACTGAGCAAGCAGTGCTACATCTGCCAGCCAGCGGCGTTCATGACGCGCGAGGCCTTTGTGAATGCGGGTATGATGAACGTCACCATGCACATTGCACTGGACTACGAGTTATGGATCCGCATCGCCAAACAGTATCCGGTGCTGAAAGTGGACGAGTATCTGGCCTGCTCGCGAATGTACGGCGACAACAAGACGCTTTCCATGAGGCGTCCCGTGTACATGGAGATCATCAGCACAGTTCGGGATCATTATGGCTACGTGCCGTATGAATGGGTGAATGGTTACGCCTGTTACCTGCTCGATCGTAAAGACCAGTTTTTTGACCGCTCGAAACCAAGCCTGGTCTCGTATGGACTGAGCCTGCTGCTCGGTTCCTATTACAATCCCGGCCAGTTAAAACGTTACTGGGATGAGTGGGCGCGCATGACCGGCTTCGGCGGCAAATTTACCAAGCGCTGGGAAGATGGCTGGATCTCAGGCGAATATACCGAAGACTATGCGGTGAGTGGCGATGCCGAGATGCTCTGCATTGCGGGCAAGCACTGGGCGCCGATCAAGGGTGGTCTGGAACTGGCGGTTAAACTGGATGGCAAGACCGTGGGCAAGCACACGCTGCGCGATGGCGGCCCTTTCGTCATCGAACTTGCATGCCCGGCAGGCTCGCGCGGCAGGTTGGTGAAACTGACGATCCAAAGCGATAAAACATGGCGCCCGGCGGCGAACGGAGACTACCGCCAGCTTTCGTGCGTGATCGATTCCATTCGTTTTGAGAGCGGCAAGAAAGTGGCCGCGGGCGATGTTTAACATTGCGCCGAGGATGGTGACGATTGTCACTCCCTCTTATAACCATGCCCGGTTTATTCGCGCGACCATTGAGAGCGTGCTGTCGCAGGATTATCCGAACATCGAATACATTGTGATGGACGGGGCGTCGACGGACGGAACGGCGGCGATCGCGGAGGAGTACAGCGGGCGGTTGCGGTTCATCTCTGAGAAAGACCGTGGGCAGACCCACGCCATCAACAAAGGCTTTCAGCTGGCGCGGGGCGAAATTGTGGCATGGCTGAATTCCGATGACACGCTGCTGCCCGGTGCGGTTTCGACCGCGGTGAAAGCGTTTGAGTCTCATCCCAACGCAGGTGCGATCTACGGCGGCGGTTATCAGATCGATGTCGATGGGAACGTGAAAAGCGAGTTTCCATTTACTGAGCCGTTCAATCTGTGGAAGCTGACATACATGATCGATTACATTCTGCAGCAGAGCGTTTTCTTCCGGCGCTCGGCGCTGGAGCAGATCGGTTATCTGGACGAGAGCCTGCATTGGAGCATGGATTGGGACGTTCTGATTCGTCTTGGGAAGCGTTTTGGACTGGCCTACACACCGCAACTGCTGGGTTGCCTGCGCGAGCATGACGAGGCGAAGACCTCGGTTGGCGGCGGGAAACGATTTGCGGAATTGGCGATGCTGTTGCGCAGGCACGGGCACCTGCGTTTTCCGCCTGGATATGTAATTTATGGGCTGGATACTTACGAAAAAATCTGGTGCGAGGCAGTGCGGCGATACACGCCGAGGGTAATCGGCGAACGTCTTGCGCCGCTTCTTTCGAAACTTTGCCGGTATAAGATCGATCAGACGGTTATGCATGCGCAGGGAGTTTATCGCGATAAGTGGGCCGGGGAGCGGGCGCATTTCATGCTGCCGCCGGGCCGGGGCCGAATCCGGCTGCGCGGCCGGATGCCTGAGACGCAGGGCCAACTCGATGGGCAGAAACTCGAAGTGATTGTGAACGGGCGGCTGGCGTGCGGAGTGCGGATTCAGACGGGTGCTTTCGATTTGCGGGCGCCGGTGACGGCTGAGGATGCGGCGTCGGCGGTGCGGATTGAGTTGCGCGCTTCGAAGTCGTTCGTGCCATCGGCGGCGGACCGGCGGCGGTTGGCGTATCAGCTGGATTCGATCGATTGGGAGTAAGCGGGGTCGATGCTTGCGCGGGCCAATGCCATCGGTTAGCATCGAGGTGGGTGGTAGCGATGGCTTTAGATACTGAACTTGAAACCTACAAGCAAAAATTGCCCGAGTTGAGTTCGCAGGAGGGGAAGTACGTTCTCATCCATGGCGAAGACCTGGTTGACCTGTTTGGAACATACGAGGATGCGCTGAAGGACGGATATGCGCGGTTCGGGTTTACGCCATTTCTCGTTAAACAGATCCACGCAATTGAGCCGATGCAATTTATCTCCCGGATTTCGACACCGTGCCTTATTTCACACGACAGGTAGCGGTTGATGGCAGCCTTATCCTTCAAATTCACATTGGAGTGAGTTCGGCCAGGCACCAAGCGCTCATTGCGTCCCGAAGGCCAATTCCTCCACCAATACTTGCTTTGGCGTTGTTGGATACCGGGGCTAGCATTACCTGTGTAGACACTTCTATTTTGAGTCAGCTGGAGTTGGCTCCCACTGGTGCGATCGACTTTTATACACCAAGCACCGGCTCAGAACCAAGCATTGCCAACCAATACGACATAAGCCTTTGGATTCCCAGCGCGCCGAATGCTCTGGCATTTCATCAGCCTGCTTTTCCCGTCATGGAGACGCAACTCTCGATCACGCAAGGATTTCAGGTTTTGATTGGGCGAGACATTTTGAAGTCCTGCTATCTGGTTCACGATGGCCTTCATGGGTTGTTCTCGCTTGCCTATTAGCATTCCCCATTGAGCCGGTAGATGTTGCAACGGCGGACCCCGGTCAGACGGTACAATAAGAAGTTCCATGCGGATAGCCTTAGGCCAGATCAATACAACGGTAGGCGACCTGTCTGGGAACGCGGCCAGGATGGTGCGCTTCTCCAGATTGGCTGCGGAAGGCGGCGCGCAGATCGTCGTTTTTCCGGAGCTCTCGCTGACCGGTTACCCACCACGCGACCTTGTCGAAAAACCCATCTTTCTGGAGCGCGCAGAAGAAGAGTTGAACCGGCTGGCGGCGGAGATTTCGAGCTTCCGCATCGCGGCGGTCTGCGGCACGGTGGAGCCTTCGCCGCACCAGACGGGCAAGCGGGTGATCAATTGCGCGGCGGTGCTTTCGCGCGGGGCGGTTGTCTTCCGCCAGCACAAGATGCTGCTGCCTACCTACGATGTGTTCGACGAGACGCGCTACTTTCTTCCCGCGGATAATCAACGCTTGCACACCGTGGAAGGCGAAGCGGTTGCGCTGACGATTTGCGAAGACGCGTGGAACGACAAGCAGTTCTGGCAGAACCGGCTTTATCAGCGCGATCCGGTGGATGAGTTGGTGCAGGCCGGTGCGCGCATGCTGATCAGCATCAACGCCTCGCCGTATCAGATGGGGAAGCGTGGCCTGCGGCGCGAGATGTTTGCCGCGGCTGCGCGCAATCACAACATTCCCGTTGTGTACGTGAACTCCGTTGGCGGCAATGACCATCTGGTGTTCGATGGATCGAGCTTTGCAATGAATGCGCGCGGGGAAGTGATCGCGGCGGCGAAGAGTTTCGATGAAGACCTGATCTTCTTCGATACCGACAGCAACGCCGGAGACCGGCACGATTCGCATGAAGCAGAGGTCGACGCTGTCTACGAAGCGTTGGTGCTGGGCACGCGCGATTACATCGGCAAGTGCGGCTTCAAGCGCGTGCTGATCGGGCTGAGCGGCGGCATCGATTCCTCGCTGACGGCGGCAATTGCGGTTGAGGCCGTGGGCCGCGAAAACGTCATCGGGGTGGGAATGCCCGGACCGTATTCGAGCGATCACAGCGTGAACGATGCGCGCGATATGGCCGTGAAGATGGGCATCCGGTTTGAAGTAGTGCCGATCAGCGGCGTGTACGATTCGTTTCTGCAAGTGCTGGACCCGGTCTTTGCCGGCGCCAAACGAGATGTGACGGAAGAGAATTTGCAGGCCCGTTTGCGCGGCAACACGCTCATGGCGCTTTCGAATAAGTGGGGTTCGCTGGTGCTGACCACCGGCAACAAGAGCGAGTTGGCCGTGGGCTACTGCACGCTTTATGGCGATATGTGCGGCGGCCTGGCTGTGATCAGCGACGTGCCGAAAACCATGGTTTACGAACTGTCGCGCGTGGCCAACCGGCGGCTGGGCGATGTGATTCCGGAGAATGTATTCGTGAAGCCGCCCTCGGCTGAATTGCGCGCCGATCAGAAGGACTCCGATTCGTTGCCTGAATACGATGTGCTCGACCGCATTTTGAAAGGCTACGTGGAAGATTATCAGACCTCGCATCAGATCGCGGCGGAGCAGAATCTGCCACTCGAACTGGTGCGCGACATCATCAACAAGGTCGACCGCAATGAGTACAAGCGCCAGCAGGCTGCGCCGGGGCTCAAGGTGACCAGCAAAGCGTTTGGAATCGGCCGCCGGTTCCCCATCGCACAAAGGTTTTCTGAATGAAGCTTACATTGGCCACGGCCTTCCTGATATTGACCGCGATACTGATTTCGCAGCCCAAGCCGGCGGAAGTTGTTGGCCCGCTGATGAACGGCGGGGCGATGGTTCCGAATGGTTCCGTGGTGCGGCCAGTGGGCACGCAAGTGGCACTTGACACGATGCCGATGGCGAGCGTGCTGTCGCCCGATGGCAAGTATTTGCTGGTGCTGAACGGCGGGTACAAGCCGCCGACGGTGATCGTGTTGGAAGCGGCGTCGATGACGGAGATCGGCCGTGTGGCGGTTCCCGATGGCTGGCTGGGTCTGGCGATTTCGCCGAATGGAAAACAGGTTTATGTGGGTGGCGGCGCGAAGGACGCGGTGTATGAATTCACGCTTTCCGCAGTGGGCAAACTGGAGCCGGCGCGCGTGATTTCACTGGCTGCCGAGCGTGGCCAGTCGCTGGCGGCGGTGACTGCGAAGGAACCCGCGCACCGCAATTTCATTGGCGATGTTAAGCTTTCGCCCGATGGGCTGACGCTGTATGCGGCCGATCTGTTTCACGATCAACTGGTGGTTATCAATACGCAGACGGGCAAGGTTTCCGGCAAGTTCAAGACCGGGCGCAGGCCGTACCGAATTTTGTTTCATCCTGATGGGAAGTCGATGTTCGTGTCCAGTTGGGCCGATGGAACGGTGTGGCATCTGGCTGCCGATTCCGGGCAGCGGCAGGATGTGATCCGGCTTGGACCACATACGACCGACATCGTCTGGCGCGCGAAAAAGAATCGCGAAGAGACGGGCAGCGATTCGTGGACGGGCCGGTTGTTTGTGACATCGGGCAATACGAACAACGTGTATGTCGTGGCGATTTCCGATAGCAAGTCAATGAAGCTGGTGGAGACGATCAATGTGTCTCTGTATCCGAATCAGCCGGCAGGCATGACGCCGAGCGCCGTTGCGTTCAATGCCGATGAGAGCCGGTTGCACGTAGTCTGCTCCGACGCGAATGCAGTGGCGGTTGTGGATGTGACCGAAGAGCGCAGTCATGTGATGGGGTTCATTCCGGCCGGTTGGTATCCGACGGCGGCGCGCGGCTTGGCCGATGGACGGCTGCTGATCTTCAACGGACGTGGGACACGCAGCTTCTCGAATATTTATGGGCCGAATCCGACGAAGAAAGTGGCGCTGTCGCATCTGGGCTTTCGATCCGATGGGTATGTCGGCGTGTTGCAGCTTGGAAGTGTGTCCGTGATTCCACCTTACAAGGACGACGAATTAGCAGAGTGGTCGAAGGCGGTGGTGCGCAACACGCCCTACAATGACCGAGTGCTGGAACAGGCTCATACGCAGAGCGGGAACCCCATTCCGATGCGGGCCGGCGAGCCTTCGCCGATTGCGCATGTGATCTACATCATCAAAGAGAACCGCACTTACGACCAGGTGCTGGGCGATATCGGCATGGGCAACAGCGATCCCTCGCTGACGTTGTTCGGTGAGAAGATTTCTCCGAATCATCACAAGCTGGCGCGCGAGTTTGTGCTGCTGGATAACTTCTACGTGAGTGCGGACGTGAGCGCCGACGGGCATAACTGGACCACGGCGGGCATTGCGCCGGACTACGTGCAGCGCATGTGGCCTAATAGCTACGGCGGACGCCGCAAGCACTACGACTACGAAGGCGGCGAGCCGGCGGCTCTGCCTCCGGCGGGCTACATTTGGAACAACGTGCTGGCGAAGGGACTGACCTTCCGCAACTTCGGATACTTTGTGAATGTTGCGAAGACGCCTGGTCCCGATGGCCGGCAGATTGAAAGCGTGCGCGACCCATCGCTGGCTGCACACACGAACATGAACTATCGAGGCTTCGATCTGGAATATCAGGACGTGGAGCGGGCCAAAGTGTTTGTGAAGGATCTGGGGCAGATGGAAAGTTCCGGCACGATGCCGCAGTTCATGATCGTGCGGCTTGGGAATGACCACACGTCTGGAACAGCATCTGGCAAATACGCGCCACTCGCTGCTTTTGCCGATAATGACGCGGCGCTGGGCACGATTGTCGAGGCTGTTTCGAAGTCGAAGTTTTGGGCTAAGACGGCGATTTTTGTTTTGGAAGACGATGCGCAGAACGGGCCGGACCACGTGGATTCGCACCGTTCGCCTGCATTTGTGATTTCGCCCTATGTGAAGCGCGGGTTGGTAGACAGCACCATTTACAACACCACATCGATGCTGCGCACCATAGAATTAATTCTCGGCCTGCGCCCCATGACCATGTGGGATGCCGGTTCCAGGCCCATGACTAGCCTGTTTCAGGCGCAAGCCAACTCCGCCCCGTACACCGCGGAGAAACCGCGTATTCCCATTGATGAGCGCAACCCCGCCCAGTCCGCGAGTGCCGCCCGTTCCAACCGAATGAATTTCGAGGAGGCGGATGATATCGACGAAGACGAATTGAACGACATATTGTGGCGGGCAATTCGCAAGGACGCGCCCCCGGCGCCTGTGCGGAGTTACTTCTCAAACTAAAATGGCAAAGATCAATATCTGTTTCGTCTGGCATATGCACCAGCCTTTTTACAAGGACTTGGTCAGCGGCGAATACAAACTTCCCTGGACGCGCATGCATGCGCTGAAGGATTACTACGGCATGGTGAAGGTGCTGGAAGATTTTCCGGACGTACACCAGACGTTCAATCTTGTGCCATCGATGATGGTGCAGATTGACGAGTATGCGTCGGGCAAAGCGGTGGATCCGTTTCTGCGCTGTGCACTGAAGCCGGCCGAGGAGTTGACCGAGGCAGAGCAGGATTTCATTCTGCAGTATTTCTTTCAGGCCAACGTGGAGCACGTGATTGGGCGCTATCCGCGCTACAGGCAGTTGAAGGAGCTAAAAGACCGTGCGCGGAAGTCATTTGGCGTGCGCGATTTTCGCGATCTGCAGGTGTTGAGCCAGGTGGCGTGGTTCGACGAAGAGTTTCTCTCGCATGATTCGGAGGTGCGTGGACTGGTGGCCAAAGGCCGCGACTACACCCATGCCGATCAGCAACTGATGGGGCGCAAGCAGATTGAGATCATCAATGCCGTGGCGCCGGTGTACGCTGATTTTGCCGCGCGAGGACAGATCGAACTCTCGACGACGCCGTTCTATCATCCGATTTTGCCGCTGCTGTGCGACACCGCGATCGCCGGCGTTTCGCATCCGCATGTGCCACTGCCGCGCCGCTTTCAATATCCGCAGGACGCGATCTATCAACTGGCCAGCGCGCGGCGGTATATGGAGAACCGGTTTGGGCTGGCTCCGGTTGGACTGTGGCCATCGGAAGGTTCCGTTTCAGACGATGCGTTGACGCTGGCGGCTGACAACGGCTTCAAGTGGTTTGCTACCGATAATGGCGTTCTTTCGCGGACGCTGGGGCGAGGGGCTGGACCGTACGAATCCTATCGGCCTTATGTTTGGAAGCGCGACGGACGAGAGATGGGTGCGATCTTCCGCGATCACCATTTGAGCGATCTGATCGGCTTTGTTTACTCGCGCATGGGGGCGCATGAGGCGGCTTCGCACTTCATGGACAGGATCCGCGAAAACTGTGGCGGTCGCGATTCGCTGGTGCCAATTATTTTGGATGGCGAAAACGCCTGGGAATACTATCACGAAAGCGGGCGCGAATTTCTGCGCGAGTTGTACCGCCGCATCAGCAACGAGCATGACATGCAGGCCGTGACGGTGAGCGAGGCGCTGGCCCAGATGCAGCCGACGGAGTTGGGTTCGATCTTTCCGGGCTCGTGGATCAACGCGAATTTCGACGTGTGGATCGGCGCGGAAGAAGACAACAAAGCGTGGGATATGCTGCTGCGTGCGCGCGAGGCATTCGACCGCAGCGCGGCGATGGTGAGCGACGAGAAATCGAAGTTGGCATACGAGGAGTTGCTGATTGCCGAAGGCAGCGATTGGTGCTGGTGGTACGGGCCGGAGCATGATTCGGATAACCGTCCGGAGTTCGATCGTTTGTTCCGCGACCATCTGGCGAATGTTTACCGGTCATTGGGATTGACGCCGCCGGAAGATTTGTCGCGTCCGATTTTGAAGCTGCAATCGTCGGAGTTTCATGAGGTGCCGACGGCTTGGATCAAGCCGACACTGGATGGCGAAGTGACTTCTTACTTCGAGTGGATGGGGGCTGGCCGGTATCATCTGGACGGCCGTTCCGGGGCGATGCATGGCGATCGGTTTCCATTGCAGGAGTTGTTGTACGGCGTGAGTGAATCGTCGTTTTCCCTGCGACTGGATTTCGATGCCGGGGCTGAACTCGGCGGCTATGAGTTGCGGTTCAAGACGCCGGACAAGGACTTGATTCTGCCGCATGTGGCTGGGCGGGTGATTGAAGCGAGTGTTCCGCTGGAGGAGTTGGGCGTTGAGCCGGGCGGGGAGTTGCAGTTTCAATTATCGATCTGGCAAAAGGGTTTGCCTATGGCGTCGCTGCCACATGAGGGGTGGTTGCGGTTTTCGACGGCTGAGCCGTTTTAGGGGCGGGTTGCAGTGTTTTGAGTTAGTATTTGCACTTGCGGATCCTCCTTCGCCAAGGCTTCCGCCTTCGCTAAAGCTTCGGCGTACAGGTCGCCTGCGCCACCCATGGACATCCAATGTGTATAAAGGGTGAGGCTGGCGCTGCATGATCGAGCGGT
Organism: uncultured Acidobacteriia bacterium; assembly: GCA_903881085.1. Classification (GTDB taxonomy): domain Bacteria; phylum Acidobacteriota; class Terriglobia; order Bryobacterales; family Bryobacteraceae; genus CAIRSA01. The sequence goes on along the minus strand of CAIRSA010000527.1, from coordinate 1,775 downwards.
GATGAGACAGTCGCGGGCGTGGTAAGATCTTGCTTTAACGCCATGACAAAATCTCTGCTTTCTGTTTTTCTCTCCTTCGCGTGTTTTGCGGCTGAGCCCGCGCTTACTGTTTCCAAGGAGCGGTTGGCGCGCGTCGATCAACTGCTTCAGGGTTACACCGATCAGGGTAAGATCGCCGGCGCGGTGGCGCTGGTGTTGCGCGATGGCAAACCCGTTTACGAAAAGGCCTTCGGCTTGAGCGATAAGGAAGCCGGCCGCAAGATGACCACCAACACGCTGTTCCGCATCGCATCGCAGACCAAGGCGTTCACGAGCGCGGCGGTGCTGGCGCTGATGGAGGATGGCAAGATTGGGCTGGACGAACAGGTAGGCAATTTCATTCCGACATTCAAGAAAACGACGGTTGCCGTGAAGGATGACAACGGCGGCGTGAAGATTGTTCCAGCGAAACGCGCGATTACGATTCGCGATCTGTTGACGCACACCGCGGGGATCAGCTATGGCACCGATCCGCAGGTGCGTGATCTCTATGCGGCGAAGGCCCTAGGCCCGGAAGCGGGCAACGGTTGGTACACAGCAGACAAGGAAGAGTTGATCTGCGAGACGATGGAGCGGTTGGGAACGCTGCCCTTTGTCGCGCAGCCGGGCGAAAAATTTGTGTACGGCTATAACACCGACATTCTGGGCTGCGTGGTGGAGAAGGCTTCGGGCATGTCGCTGGCGGACTTCGTGGCCAAGCGCATCACCGGCCCACTGGGGCTGAAAGACACACGGTTCTTTATTCCGACGGCGGAGCGTGAGCGGTTTGCCGCTGTGTACGCCAGCGGCAGGGACGGCAAGGCTGTGCGCGCGGCGGACGGGTCAAAGGGCCAGGGCCATTATATCGATGGGCCACGCAAGAGTTATGCAGGCGGCGCTGGACTGACTTCGACGGCGCATGACTACGCCCGATTCCTGGAGATGATCCGCAATGGCGGCAAGCTGGATGGGGTGCGCGTGCTGAGTCCGCGGACTGTGGAATTGATGACGACAAATCAGTCGGGTACCCTGCATTCGACAACCGGACTGGGCTTCGGGCTTGGCTTCCAAACAGTGGACCGTTACGGTGCAAGCGGCTTGGCGGGCGTGGGCGCATTCGGATGGGGCGGGGCCTACGGGACCACCTATCAGGTGGACCCGCAGAGCCATTTGGTTATTGTGTTGATGATTCAGTTGATGCCGAACGCCACCGATATTCAGCCTAAATTCACTGCCGCGGTTTATCAGGCGCTGGCGAACTAGACAGAGCTATTACTTATTCATGCGGCTGGAATACTTGTTCAGATATTCGATCAGCTTCTTAGCGGCTGCGGGCGCTTCGGTGTCTTTCAGCACGATGTCCTGGTTCTTCATCGATTTTCCGTAGAGTTCCTGATTGGCTTTTTCATCTTCGCGCAAGGTTGCGCCTTGCAACGAGATGCCTGCAAACAGGCCTCGCGAGCGTGACCAGGTGAGCAACTCCGCGCGCATACGGGCATCGGTTTCGGCCATGGTTTCGCGGCCAACCGGGCCTGCGGCTGCGCTGGCATCCGCACCTACCGTAAATTTGCTGCCAAGCAGCTTCTTTGCCCCACCGGCGTTCATGACGAGCATAACTAGAGCTTGTCCCAAATTTTCCTTTATACGCAGGGGCATGATTACGCCTCCGAATCGGAATCAAACAAAACGATACGATTTTGTTTGATTCCGTCAAATTCGAGGTTTATAATTTGGAATGCCCTCCCGCTCAAGCGTTG
>CAIRSA010000526.1 GCA_903881085.1 uncultured Acidobacteriia bacterium | reverse complement strand
TATCCGCTTCCAACGCCACCAGCCGCACCTCGCCCACCAGCACCGGCACCTGCTGTTTGTTGTCCGCCCCGAACAAGCCCAGGATCTTGGCTGCACTAGTCAGCGCCGCGTTCTTGTCCCAGAACTTGTAACGGATGCGTCCGTACTCGTCGATGTCGAACGACGCCACAGCCGCCCGCGTCGCGTCGTCGAGTTCGTGGGGCAGTTTGATCCGGCCATTGGCGTCCACGATCTTCCCGATGTCGCTCATTGCAATGCGCTTGATTTCGCGCATCACTTCGGCGCCGGCCAGGCAGGCGAGTTCGGCCGCGACTGCCCGCAATTCTGAGATCCGTACCGAAATGTTAGCGATCGCGGACATCTTCGCTCCAGCAACCCGCGCCGCCTCGCTTGCCCAGTTGCGGGACCGCGGGTACGCCTCCCGGTAGGCATCTGACTGCGTCAGACCCGCCGCAATGCCTTGCGCGAACTTTTCCTGTCGAGGGGATAGCTTCATGTTGGATTCTCCTTGCGTTGATTTAGCTCTCGAAAAACATCCCGGCAGTCGCGCGCCACAAAGGCCACGCCGCCCGCCGACTTGACGCGCTCCAGGAACACAGCCTGCTCGGGTCTGAGCTTGCCGGTCGGGCCTTTGACCTCCACGGCCAGTAACCGGCCATCACGCAGCATGCCAAGCACATTACTGCAACCGGGCCAGCCGAAACGGATGAATCGGCCGCCCATGCGGGCAACACCGCTGTTCACGCGCTCAGCCCACGAGACAGCGGAATGATTGCGAAGCGCCTTCAGCACCTCCACCAGCGCTGCAGCCTCTTTGCCTTCGTTCTTGCGGGGCGGTTCTTGCTGCGGCATGCCGAACAGGTCAGCAGTCATTGCCTGGCCCTTTCTTTTTGCTCCAGAAAAGCCTTTTTCAAATGCAACAGGTACGCAGGTACGCGAGGTACTCCCCTAAAGGGTGGAGTACCTTCGCGTACCCCTTTTTGCCTGGGTACGTTTAGGTACGCGTACCTTCGAGTACCTCGAGTACCTCGAGTACCTGCCATCATTTCGCAGCTCCTGCAATGCTCACCATTCCGTCGGCTACATGGATCGCGGTGAGGTTGACAAGGTTTTGCATGGCGCGATAGACAGAAGAACTTGGGTGGCGGCTGTCGAAGTGCTTCACCACAGCGGACTTCTTGATGCCAACCTTGTGCGTGGCCAAGAACTCGACGACAGCACCTTCAACCTCACCCATGCGCTTAACCTTGGCTTTTTCTGGAGCATCAGCGCCAACGACTACGCAAGATGTCGCAGGCGCGCCCCACTTGGTCTGGCCCATACTCACCGGCTCCAGCCTGAAACCGATGCGCTTGCCCTTGGTGTTCAAGTCGCGCTGCTTAGTGATTTCTGCGCAGCGGCCTTGCGGCGAATCCGTCACCTCAATCTCGGTGTCCACAGCAGCACGCACACCAGACCAGCCACGCGACCCGGCAGCAGCATTCTTTCCGCTGTGATGGATCAGCATGAAATGCGCTTCGCATGCGGCACGGATTCGGTCAAAGCGGCGCACGACGAGCCCCATATCCTGACCTGCGTTTTCATTCGCACCAGCACTCAGCCGGGCCAATGTGTCACCGACGATCAAGCGAGCTTTCTGGCCGTATAGCGCCTCCACCTGGGCAACCAGACATATCACGGCATTGGTGTCTTTTTCGCCGTCGTACAGATCAATCGGATTCTGGACAATGGCGAAGTTCGGCACCTTCACGCGGTAGTGCTGCTGGTACGCCTGCAACCGACTTCGCACCGATGCAGGCGACTCGGCGGCGAGATAGATCACCAGACCCGGCTCTGTCCTGCGGCCCATCCAATCGACTCCACGCGCCAGGGCGGCGGCCATGTCAATCACAAAAAACGTCTTTCCCGAGTTCGTATCACCGTACAACATGCTTCCGTCGCCGGCAGTCAAAACTCCTTCGACAATCTCATCCGGCGGCACGAATTTATCGGGCAGCTCGTGCGCAAAGATTGTGTTCAGCGGCAGTGCAGGCTTCGGTGGCTTCGCGGCATTGCCAAGCAAGTCGTCTTCTTCTTCCTGACCGTAATCGGTAAAAACTTCGTCCGGATCCGGCCTGGGATCACCGCCAGCGTTGTTGTTCTTGCGGACCCCTATCTGCGCCAGGACTTTCTGTCGATCAGTTTCCAGCTTCATAAGCTCGCGCGTATTCATTCGGCTGCCTCTTCAAGAATGTGCGCGATAACGCGAGCCGATTCCTTCAGCCGCAATCTGTCGGCATCGGTGAGCGGGGGTGAATCCGGGTTGGCAGTCGCCAGCGCCGTGACAGCGACGAACCACGCCTCGGACTGGATCAGGGCCAATGCAGCGCCAGCTGATAGCGTCGTCTTGCGCTTCGGTTTGCTCGGCTTGTGGTCCTCGTAGGTCGCGCCCAAAGCTTCGGCGGCCTCCATGAATTCAGCGCCGTGCCAGAGCATGAAATAGTCGAGAACATCGCCGCCGTGCTGCTCGCAAGCCATGCACTTGAACGCACCGTTGTCGCTGTTGATGCGCATGGAATCACTGCCGCCGTGCCACTGGCATGACGTAGTTTTCCACTTGCCTGGGCCCTTGAGCACCAGCCCGGCAGACTCGTAAAAGCTGACGGGATCAGGCAGGAGTGAGCGGTCGTAGCGGGCAGTCATTTCGCACCGCTAATCTGAGTGAGGAACCTGTTCGCTGCGGCGAGTGAGTCATCCGCCCGCCTCAAAGCACTGCCATGGATACGCGTTCGGCTATCCATGCCTCGATGCTGGACTCGAGCCAGCCGACAGCCTTAGCCGTCAACGGTATCGCCGCCGGGAATTGCTGCTTCGCCATCAACGCATAGATGGCGCTGCGTGACAAGCCAGTGCGCAGTTCAACTTCCGGGCGCCGCAGGATGCGGGCGCGGGCCTGGGCTCGCTGTTCTTGACTGAAGGCCAGCGTGGCCTTTGTATGTTCCGACATGTGTGCCCCTGTTCCCGGCAGCGTCATTGCTGCTCGAGTAGGGGCAATATCTCAACTTCCAGTTTGGGAGTCGAAGATGTTCAGCAGAAAATTCGGGGCCGAATATAGTGCGACTGAAATGATTCGCGACGAATATTTATGGCGAATCGTGTTGACACCTAGGCACCGATTCGTGTAAGAGCGCTGCTCACGTCTGCGGTACATACGGAGTCGTTTGCATCGTTCAGAACGACGGTGGCAGTGGTCGCCATCGCCTCTCGGACGCTGGCTTCCAGGTCAAAGCCGTGCTCGTCGCGAAGCAGCGTGCCGAATGCTCGGAGATAGGCCGCCTTGGGAGCCTTCTTGCGACTATTCACGGCCTGAGCAATGAAACTCGGTTCACTCGGTATGCAGGACAGCGTCTCGCGCTGCATGGCGGCGATGATCTTCGCCATGCTGGGCGCTGTGTACCATGCGTATCGCAGCATGTTGCGTGTCTCTGCCTCGGGGTCGCGCCGCTCAGCATGGGAAAGCGGAACAAACTCGACCCTTACGCTTTTTGACGAGACACCGGCCTCGCCCGGCGCTTCCCGCGCCGGCTCTGCCTCACCGAGAATGAAAGCTCGCATATCCGGCCACATTTGGAAGTTTCGATCGGCGGGGGCGTGCTCCGTTTTCTTCAACAGACTGCGCAGGTCGAAGCACTCGGCCGGGAGGTAATCATGCCAACCGGTCGAATCGGCCCTGCTCAGCAGTTCAGCTAGCACACCAGCGGCAGCGGCCACTTTGCGAACCATGTCCGCCGCGTCCGTCATTGCGTCCCGATAAGCCGTGTAGTCGATCCGAGCAGCCCATGCCGCATGAATGAATCCGGACAGATCGTCGTCGGTGACGTTCGGCAGGTTCGCTAGTTTGGCATAGGCGGGCTGCATCCGCGGGTCATGCACAAGGCGTTGAAGGCAGGCGACGTCTGCGGCCAGGTCGTCGCGGTGGTTGGTTGCATTGGCTTGTTCAATCCGCAACTGGTTGGACCTTGTTTCGTCGTTAGCCCACTTGTCCCGCTGCTGCTCAATCCGAAGTAAATCGGCTTCAGCCTTCGCTAATGCAGAGTTCAAACCGTTCTGTTTATAGCCCTTGCCCTCAAGCCAGAGGTCCGTGCTCACCCGCACCGCCTGTGGCACATAGCTCCGAAATTTCATTCAACACCCTTATAGATGGCAGCATTTACGAGCTGCCGTTGCCGATTCGGTGAAGGGGTCCGGCGTCTTCCTCCGTCGAAGTAGGCATGGGCGAAGCGAAACTTACATCAGCGCCACCGCATCAAGTCGGGCGCGAGTCTGTTCGTGGCGCAGATGCCCATAGTGCTTGTCGATCATTGCGGTCGAGGTGCCGGCCAGCTTCGCCACCAGAAACGAATCCATGCCGCCAGCGATCAACTCGCTGATGGCCGTGTGGCGGACTGCGTACAGCACCACATCGTCGGGTAGTTTGGCGGCGCGCACCGCATTCTTGAACCGCTTCTTCCATGAGTCCTTGTTCCAACGGTTGCTATAAGTGTCGGTCAGCAGTGGAGCCGCCGGGAGCTTGCTGGCCGACTGTTCCGTGAAGAATTGCAGCGCCCGGGTGGAAATCGTGACAACGCGCGGGCCCGTCTTGCCTGAAAGACGCATGGTGCCTTGGATGACGTCCAGATCGCCAACGTTCGCATTGGCAATTTCACCTGGCCTGGCACCGGTCAAGAGCAGCGCTGTAACCAACGCGCGGAGATCATCGCCGCAGTGAGACAGCAGCGAGGTTCGGTCAACCAGATCGAGGAAGCGGTCCCGCCGCTTGCCAGCTTTGGGGTAGGGCGTGACCGTCTTCCAGCCGGCGTCGGTGGCTACCAGGCGATCACGCAGCGCCAAATTGAGCGCGGCCTTCAACGTGTTGAGGTTCCGGTTTGCCGAGTCCTTCGAGCGTCGCAGGTCGTCTTCGTCCCCGTCTTCGTCCAGCATGTTGTCGAGCCATTTCTTCACCTGGGTCGTGCGCAGCTTATCTAGGGGCAGGGCGCCCAAGGGCTTGCCGTACACCAACCGGATGAACCGGCCTTCGGCGTCGGCGGCGCTGGCCTTGCTCTTGTGTGTGGTCTGGTTCGCCACGTAGGCCCGGCAGGCTTGCTCAAGCGTCACTGCCTTGTGCGTGGCGCCGTCGTCAACGCCCGTGCCCCACAGCTTCGTCACCCTCACCGCTTCGTCGAGCGTGTCCAGGGTGCCGAGTGCTCGGTACTGCTGACCGCCAGCGTCGGCGCGACGCCGAGCGATCCATGTACCCGCGCCCGTCTCAATCTTGCGGTAGCCGACGAACAGCCCGGCCTCGACGCGGTGCCAGTAGGGTTCGCGCCTGGGCTTGAGCTTGTCGCGCGTCGTCTTGCTCTTGAGGTCGGTTGCCATGCAAAAATCTCCGTACGGAATCTGTACGGAAATATTGTATGGCACATCGTGGAATTATGGGGACTGTGTTTCTTTATAAATCAATAACTTAGAGAAATTCTAGGAACGTAAAAGACGCATATTCCGGCCTTCACACGGCAGGGGTCACAGGTTCAAATCCTGTACCGCCCACCAGAAAATTCTCTAAAAGACAACGACCTACGCCACCTTCGGGTGGCGTCTTCGTTTCTGGTA
>CAIRSA010000525.1 GCA_903881085.1 uncultured Acidobacteriia bacterium | reverse complement strand
GCAAAAATCGTCCATGTGCACCGCGAGCGCCGCGACGCCCCTGCTTACGCCCGCCTCGTCCCGCACGCGGAAATCGCGGACGAGGACTGGAACTGCAACATCCGCCGTTATGTGGACAACGCCCCGCCGCCGGAACCCCACGATGTGCGCGCCCATCTCCATGGCGGCGTCCCGCTCGTCGAGATCGACGCCCTGCATCGCTTCTGGAACAACTACCCCGGCCTCCGCGAGTCCATCTTTGTGGCCGCAGTCAGCGACCGTCGCACGAAATCCGTCCGTCGCTCAGCTTACGCCGATTTTTCGCCGCGCATCACCCACCGCCGCGACCTCGCCGCCATCGTCCAGAGCGATCCCGCCCTTGCCGCCGCCCACGCCGGATTCCACCTTGCCTTGGCCAAGTGGTGGCAACGGAATCTCCCGCATGTCATCGCCCTCGCACCCGATGGCGCGAAAAAGGGCAACGTCTATGAACTCCGCCGCCTGCTCCTAGCGTCCATTGCCCAAGCGTTCAAGGGCGACACCCTGCTCACCGGCCACCAAATCCGCGGCGCGCTCGCCCGCTATTTTGAATTTTTCAAGCCCGACCTCAAATCCATCGCCTTCTCCGGCTGGGGCGCGGAACTCATCCCGGACGACGACATCCTCCAAAGCCAGTTCCCCGAAGTCCTGGCCGACATCGAACGCAAGCGCCTGCGCATCGCCGAACTGGCCGCCCTTTTCGCCGCCGCCGACGAGGAAGACTACGAGGACAGCGACGACACCGGCATCCTCCCCAGCAGCGAGGTGAGGGACCTCAAGGCCAAACTCAAGGAACTCAATGCCCAGGCGAAACTCGCCAAAAAGGAAAATCGCAAGGCACCCCTCAAAGCCAACACCGCCGGGGCCGCCGCCATCGAGCAAAAGCTCGACCGCCACAAGGCACTCGAAGACGAGGCCCGCCAGTTGAAAGCAGAAATCCGCGCCACCGAAAAGCGCCGCGACGACCTTGCCACCGCCGCCCGCGCCAAGATTGACGCCGATCAAGCCAAGAAGGTCATCCTCGCCCGCCTGCAACGCATCCTAACCGAAACCTACGACGCCTACCTCCGCGCCGACTCCCGTGCCTGCCTCGCCGCACTCGAAAATCTCCATGCCAAATACGCCGTCACCGCCAAAGCCATCGAAGCCAAACGCGACGCTGAAGCCGCCAAACTGAAATCCTTCTTGAAGGAGCTGGGGTATGAGTGATGCAATCCAACATGGTTGGCGGAGAACGAACCTCGGCGCACTGGCGAAAAGGCTAGTGAACGGAGGAACGCCACCCACAGACGAAGTTCGATTTTGGCAAGGGAAGCTTCCTTGGATTACCGGAGCAGATTTTACAGATTCTGGCATTGGCGAGATCAGGCGATTTGTATCGGAAGGCGCGATCAACCAAACCGCGACTAACCTAATTGAACGAGGCCAACTCTTGATCGTCACTCGGACAGGTGTCGGCAAACTTGCTATCGCTCCGACCGATATCGCGATAAGCCAAGACATTACAGGCTTTTACATTGATAGGGTGCAAGCAACGCCAGAATTCTTATACCACCGCCTGAAACTCGGTCTCGAAGATCTCAAGAAACTCAATCAGGGCACCAGCATCAATGGCATCACTCGTCGAGATCTTGTTAGTTACCCTCTTGATCTACCTTCTCTCCCCCAACAACGCCGCATCGCTGAGATTCTAACAACTATGGATGAGGTGATAGAGGCGACGGAAAAGCTGGTGGAGAAACATCAGCAGATCAAGGCGGGACTGATGAACGACCTCTTCACCCGCGGTCTCTGGACCCGCCCCGAACTCGCCCGCGGCGACCATAAGGGACTGTCCTGCGCAGCCACCGCGAAGGTTGGCCAACTCCGCCCAACGTCGGAAGATGCACCGGGCATCTATCAAGAATCTCCACTTGGACTGATTCCGAGGGCGTGGAGGTGCGAGAAACTGAACAACATCTTGGCAAAGACCGGGGTTCCGATGCGAAGCGGCCCTTTCGGAAGCGCCCTGCTCAAAGATGAGCTCGTCGAGAACGGCATTCCGCTGCTCGGCATCGACAATGTATTCGTTGAGCGATTTGAACCAACTTTCAGGCGATTCGTTTCTCCATGGAAGTTTACGGAACTGAGCCGCTACGCGGTCTTTGCGGGGGATGTCGTGATCACGATCATGGGAACGGTAGGACGGTGCTGCGTCATCCCCGAAAACATCAGCCAAGCTCTTTCCTCAAAGCACCTCTGGACCATGACCTTCGATCTGGACCAGATCCTGCCAGAACTTGTATGTTGGCAATTGAATCACGCAGCGTGGGTCAAAGATTGGTTCCTCCGCCATGCTCAAGGTGCTGTCATGGATGCCATTCAATCATCCACACTCCGGACGCTCTGGCTACCTGTTCCACCAGTCGATGAACAACGCGAAATCCTTGCACGCTATCACGCGGTTTCCGGCACCATCGACATCGACGATGCTCACCTCGCCAAACTCCGCCAACAAAAGCAGGGCCTGATGCACGACCTCCTGACCGGCCGGGTGCGGGTGGATGAAGATGCTTCCGCCTCAAAAACCTGACTCGCCATCGCCACATTTTCAACTACCATCCCGCCACCATCATGTATATCAAAGAGCTTCAACTGGAAAACGTCCGCTCATTCACGGCCTTGAACTTTGACCTTGAGCGACCAGACGGCAGCTTTGCGGGTTGGACGGTCTTTGTTGGCGGCAACAGTTCGGGGAAATCGACGATTCTGCGGAGTGCAGCACTTGCGTTGATCGGCCCAGAAGCTGGAAGTCGCTTGATGGGTTCTCCAACTGGTTGGATTTACAAGGGCCAGTCGAAGGCATCCGCTGTTTTAAACATTAAATGGGACAGAGACAACGACAGATTCAAGAGGGGTGGAGCGAATCCGGGAGAAGTTTTTGAGGCCGGAGTGCGTTGGTTTCTGCAAGATAAAGAAGATGAAGTCCCTCAGTTTAAATCGATTGACAAGCGGAATGCCAAACAATCAAGAATTCAAACCTCCGAGAGAGGGCCGTGGTCGTCAAATTCCGACGGTTGGTTTTCGGCTGGCTATGGGCCGATGAGGCGCCTGACCGGGAGTTCCTCGGAAGCTATGCGCTACTCGATCAGCAAGGAAGCGGAAAGCCGATTTGTAACCCTTTTCCGTGAGGATGCCGCACTGAGTGAAAGCGAGGAGTGGCTGCGCCGGATGTATGCAAGAAGTCTTGAGCCTTCCAGCGCCAGTGATGAGATCCGCAGGGTGCTTGATGGTGTCAAAGCACTCATGGGTGATGGACTACTACCCCACGGCATGAAGATCAGCCGGATTACGGTGGATCATGTGTTCGTAAAAGATTCCCGGGGGGTGGAGCTTCCCATGCGGGATATCAGTGACGGATGCCGAAGCATTTATGCCACCATTCTCGATCTGGTTCACGGACTCTACGAAGTTTATGGAGTGGAGGGGCTTTTCGAGACCAGCAATGAAGGCCGGGTGGTGATTGCAAGGCCGGGCGTCGTGATTATCGATGAGATCGAGGCGCACCTTCATCCATCGTGGCAGCGCGACATTCCGGAATGGCTCAAGGCTCACTTCCCGAAGATCCAGTTTCTCGTTAGCACCCATAGTCCACTCATCGCGCAGGCAGCAGACCCTAACGGATTATTCATTCTTCCATTGCAGGCCGATACGGATCAGGTGGCGCGCCCGGCGACAGTGGCTGAATATGAGAGAATCCGTTGGGGCACGGCGCACAAGACGATTCTTGGTGTGGCGTTCGGCCTGAGCACGACGCGCACCAAGTGGGCTACGCAGCAACTGAAGCGCTGGCAGGAACTAAACGCAAAGCATAAGGCCGGTGTGCCGCTGGCAAAAGCCGAGGCTGCGGATTTGAAGGTGCTCAAGAAGCAACTGGAACTTGCGTTGGACGGCGCTCCTATGGAAACCTTGTGATAACTGTCACCATGCGCAGGCTCCCCAAACCCGGTCGGTTTTCCAAGGATCTTAAAGCCAAGCTTAAGGAGGAGACGGATGCGATCAGAAAGGCTGCCAATTCCAAGGCGGAAGCCGAACGCCGCTATGACAACGCAAGACAGACGCAATGGTTCAAGCCTGTGGTCGACAAACTGAAGCGCCTGTCCGGCAGGGGGCAGCGGTGTATGTATTGCAGCGGCAGCGAGGCGAGTGATGTCGAGCACTACCGGCCGAAAGCGGTGTTTCCACTATTAGCGATGACTTGGGAGAACTACCTCTGGATATGCACCCCTTGCAACCGGCACAAAGGAAATCGTTTTCCGCCCACGACAGAGCCTGGCGGAGAATTCGTGAATCCTCTGCAAGAGGACGTCTGGCAGTTCTTCTTCATTGATGAATTCGGATTTCTGTCCCCGCTTTATGATCGGAATCTTGGGATCCTCAATCCGCGTGGGGTATCCACTCGCGATTTCATCGACCTCAACCGGGAAGCTGTTCAGCAATCCCGACAAGCTCGCTTGAAGGATCTCAAGAATCAGGCGCGGGATGTTATCAGGAAGTTGAAGTCGAATCAAATCAGCAAAGCGGCTGCGATGCGCAAGATCCACGAGTGGCGGCGACAGCCGTTCCAGCCCGATGTGGCGGATTACTTCTTCAATGGTCCCGGAAAATTAGAATCGCCATTTAAGGAGCTATTGCGCCGCTTATATTGATTAATGCTGGTCGCCCAAAAAAAATTTCACTAAAAATGTTCGTTGCTGCCATGACTCCCGATCCATTTTCCACCATTGCCAAGCTGGCCGCAGAGTGCGAGGCAGTCTGGGACGCTTACGGTATCGCCGTTACCGCGACCCGCAATGCGGAAACGGTTCTGATTCAGGCGCTTCGGGATGAAGCGGGCACGGACCGGATTCTCGATGCGGATTCCGCGCTGGTTTTGTGCGGCTCCTTCGCACGCTACGAGATGGTGCCCGGCAGCGATTGCGATTGGACGCTCCTGATCAACGGCGTGGTCAGCAACCACCACGCGGATGTGGCCCGCCAGATTTCCCGTGCGATCAAGCGCGCGGATCAGGAGAAGAAGGGCATTTGCGCACCCGGCAGCAGCGGCACCTTCGGCAACATGTCTTTTTCGCACGAACTCGTGCACCGTATCGGTGGCGGGGCCGACTCGAACGCCAACTTAACTCGCCGCATTCTGATGCTGCTGGAGTCCCGCCCGGTCAGCGTCTCCCGCGTGGATTCTTCGCGCGAGATCTGGGATTCGGTGGTACGCTGCATCCTTGCGCGCTATTTCGAGGAAGACGTTCATTTCTCGCCCTCGGCGGCGCGTAAGGTGCCTCGTTTCCTCCTCAACGACCTGACCCGG
>CAIRSA010000524.1 GCA_903881085.1 uncultured Acidobacteriia bacterium | reverse complement strand
AATCGGAAGCTCGCCTCTTCAACGCAATGTAAGCGACATTGGAGTGGCACTCTGCGGGCGAGTGGTACTCGCCCCGGCGCTGGACCAACGGTAGTCTTCCGGGGTGGTGACGAGGCCCGCGTTTACTGGGTTCTGGTCAATGTATTTCGTGATGCGTTCGAATTCCGTGGCATTGCGCACCAGGTGGTCGTAGCTTTCATCCTGCCAGAATGTTTGGCCGGTTAGGCCTAATAGCCGGTTTGCTTCGCGGGCCGTATGACGTTTTAGAGATTGAATCGTTTTCGAAACGGATTGGTTTGGCGTCACCAGCAGGTGGACGTGGTTGGGCATGATTACGTAGGCGTGGAGTTGGTAAGCGGTTCCGTCCCGATGGAGGATTGCCTCTGCAACGAGTTGTGCAATGGCAGGCATGACCAGATATCTTGGGCCAGTTGGGGTTTCGTCGAGCAAACGGTCAAGGGTCGCGAAGACTTCGCCTGAGGGCAGTCGTTTGGGGAACTAACGGCCCGCTGGCATTGCGCCATGCAGGCACCAGGTGATGAAGATGGGCTCACCTACTAAGTGCCAGTGCGGAAGTTTGCGGTTGGTGAATCCCACGGCTGTATAGTGGCCTTTGAGGCGGAAGAACCTCAGTTAGTTGTTGGGGCGAGTGCCACTCGCCCCAACAATGCCATTCTGCCTACACATCGACCCCAAAGTTATGGTTTGGTGGCAGAGTGAAGGGCTACAATGCCGAAGGTCATGTAGTCGTACTTTACCGTGCTGTAGCCTTCTTCTTCCATCACCCTCGCCAGCGTTGGAGCATCGGGGAATTTTTTCACCGACTCAGGCAGATACGAATAGGCATCTTTGGAGCCTGAGATGGCGCTGCCTAAAACCGGAAGAATATTCAAAGAGTAGAAGTTGTAGAAGGCACGAAACGCCGCATTGGGTGGCTGCGTAAACTCCAAAATCGCCGCGGTACCGCCAGGCTTCAACACGCGCTTCATCTCGCGCAATCCTTTGCGATAGTCGGCGAAGTTGCGCAGACCAAAAGCCACTGTGATCAGGTCAAGCGACGCGTCGGCGATGGGTAGTGACAACGCGTCGGATTCAAACAGCGGGGCGCTACGCGATTTCTGATTTGCCACCGTCAACATCGGATGGCAGAAGTCGCTGCCCAGCACCTTCGTCGCGCACTCGGCCTGCATAGCGATCATCAGATCGCCGGTGCCGCAACAGATATCGAGCACCCGCGCATCGGGGCGGCGCAGCACATCACGCACGGTTTTCACCGTGCGTTTGCGCCAATGTTTATCGATGTTGAACGAGAGCAGATGGTTCAGCAGGTCGTAACGCGGGGCCACACCTTCAAACATGGTGCGGACCCAACGCGCTACCTGCTCATCGCCCTGAACTCCCGGGGGAGTGGTTCCGCGGTTCATTCCAGAGCCATCTCGATCGCTTTGATCACAGTGGTGTCGGGGATGCCGGTCACTACCTTAACGCTGCCGATGCCGGTGGGCAGCACAAAGTGCACGGTGCCCTGCACGGTCTTCTTATCTTTCACCAGGCGGGCAACGAGATTCTTCGGCTTGATGTCATCGAAAGGCGGAATGGGACCGTACATGTCGAAGGTGTCGATCATCTCTTCGGCCTCTTCCTCGCTGATCATGCCGCGCAACTGCGCGATGCGGACTGCCGCTTCCATGCCGAACGCCACCGCTTCGCCGTGCAGGAACTGATCGTAGTTGGTTTCCGCTTCCAGGGCGTGGCCGATGGTGTGACCGAAGTTGAGGATCTTGCGAAGATCACTTTCCTTTTCATCGGCGGTAACGACTTCGCATTTGATCTTCACCGATTCCTCGATGATCTTATCGACGACCGTGGGATCCAAAGCGAGAATGTCCTGCGAGCGCTCAGTCAACAACGTGAAAAGATCCTTGCTGCGGATGATGCCGGCTTTGACGATTTCGAAGAGGCCGGCGCGGTACTCGCGTTCGGGCAGCGTGGAAAGCACTTCGGGATCGATCAGCACGATCAATGGCTGATGGAACGAGCCAATCAGGTTCTTGCCTGCGACAAGGTTCACGCCGGTCTTGCCGCCGATGGCTGCATCCACTTGGGCAAGCAGCGTAGTAGGAATCTGGATCACCGGAATGCCGCGCATGAAGATGGCAGCGAGAAAGCCGCCGGCATCGGTGACGATGCCACCACCGAAGGCGACGACGATGCTGGAGCGGTCCGCGCCCCCGGCCACCATCTGTTCGGCGAGATCTTCAATCACCGAGAGGCGCTTGTTAGGCTCGCCGCCGGGATGGAACAAAACCTGGTGAGGGAACTTTCCTTCGAACTTTGCGCCGTGCAGATCCCACACGTCGCGAGTGGTGAGGATGAAAACTTTGCCCGCTCTTTGCGGGATGTATTTGGCGATGCGGTTCAGAATACCGCGTTCAACAATAGCCTGATAATTTTGGGTGCGGGTTGTCACCGCGTAGGAAGACATAGTAATTGATGGATTGCTTCTAGTACCATTAGATCATTATCAGCACATTTCAGCAGCTTCATTATGATTTCCTCGTTGTTGGCGCAGGCGTGGCAGGGCTGCGGGCTGCGATTGAGTTGGCCCCGGCGGGTCGCGTTTTGGTGGTAGCAAAGGACTCTTTGCAGGAATCGGCGTCGCAATATGCGCAGGGCGGAATCGCCGCGGCGTTGAGCGATGACGACGAAGTGGACCTGCATGAGAAGGACACGCTGGCCGCGGGCGACGGGCTTTGTGACGCCGGCGCCGTGCGCGTTCTAGTGGAAGATGCCCCGCGAGCGATCGAAGAGCTCATCGGTTTCGGCGCGGAATTCGACCGCGAAGACGGCGAATTGATGTTCGGACGCGAGGGCGCGCACAGCCGCAACCGCATTCTGCACGCGCATGGCGATTCCACGGGCCGGGAAATTGCGCGGGCTTTGTACGTGAAGGCCGCATCGCTTTCGAACATTGAGTTCCGCACGTTTGCCGCGGTTTCGGATCTCGCCGTTGTCGACGGCGAGGTTGTGGGCGCGTGGGCTTGCGATCAGAAGCCCGTGATGATTTCAGCTCGAGCGGTTTTGCTGGCGACGGGCGGCCTGGGGCGGATTTATAAAGAGACCACCAATCCGAACGTGGCGACGGGCGACGGCGTAGCGATTGCGTACCGGGCCGGCGCAACGATTCAGGACATCGAGTTCGTGCAATTTCACCCGACGGCATTGCATCTGGATGGCGCGCCGCGTTTCCTGCTTTCGGAAGCCTTGCGCGGCGATGGCGCGTATCTGCGCAATGCGGCGGGCGAACGGTTCACGGAAGAGTTGGCGCCGCGCGATGTGGTGTCGCGAGCGATTGTGGCCGAGATAAAGCGCACCGGGCAGCATGTGTTTTTGGACATGACGCACTTTGGGCCGGGTGTAGTAGAGAAGCATTTTCCGCGCATCTACGAAACTTGCCTGAAGTACGGCCTGGACATTTCGCGGGAGCCGGCACCGGTGCATCCGGCGGCGCACTACGCTATGGGCGGCGTCCGGACCGATCTATATGGGCGCACCGATGTGGGTCGACTGTTCGCGGCGGGCGAGGTGGCGTCTACTGGCGTGCATGGGGCGAACCGCTTGGCCAGCAATTCGCTGCTGGAGGGGTTGGTATTCGGTGCCCGGGCGGGCGTGGCGATGCGCGAGAGTTCCTCGGTCTCGGCGGCGGCCGTGGAGGCACCAGCGTTGCTACAACAGGATTGCGCAGAGGCAACCTTGCGGCAGTGGATGTGGGATGACTGCGGGATTGTGCGGTCAGCAGGACCGCTGAGCGAGTTGGTGTCGCGTCTGGAGTCGTTGCCAATCGTGAAGGGCCGGGATTTCGAGCGGCGGAATATCGCGCAGGTGGCAGAGTTGATTGCGCGGTGCGCGCTGGCCCGAGAGGAGAGCCGGGGCGGGCATTACCGCACGGACTTCCCGGAGAAGCGGGCGGAGTTTGAGCGGCATACTTTGGCGGCTGACGGTGTTGTGCGGTTTGCCTAGGGTGGCGCAGTTTAGCGAGAACGGGATGGGAGGCGGCCAATGACTTCAATTACTATTCAGATTCCCGATGACATTGCCAGAGGGCTGGAAGGGCTGGCTAACAGCGAAAACAAGAGCGTGGAACAGCTTGCTGCCGATCAACTCACAAACCTGGTTAGCCGGCTTGGATGACCAATGCGGGTTCTACGCGCGATGAGATATCTTCCTCCAGTTGAAGACAATGCGGTAGATGAAATGGAAGCCGCTATTGCCACAGCGAAGCTTCCGATTATCGACAAGGGTATATTCGACGATTGGCCGGACAGGTGACCTCTCTGCTGGATCCGAACGCGGTGAGCGACTTGATGAATCAATCTCTCAAGCAACTGTCATATTCAGTTCCTTCGAATGCATTCCCGTACCTGAGAACGCGGCGGATGTCTACGCATCTTTGAAATTCGCCCGGCAGAAGAGCGGGCTTCCTCTGGATGAGAATGATTTGCGGCTCGCGTCTACGGCAATGGCGATCAGTGCGACTTTGGTGTCGAGGGATAGGGATTTTGCGGGCATCGAAGAATTGCATCTCGTTTCCATAGAATGAAAGCCCTATTGGGGAGAGTGCTTTGGTCTCCGCGAACAAATGATTTTATTGGGGTAGTCCAGCCATTACATGAATGCCAATCGTTGAGTCGCGGTAGATGCGCTGGGTGGCCGGCTTGAAGTCGGTCGATTTGGCCGTTGGGATATCGACGAACGTCTGGGGGTTGCGGTCGATCAGCGGGAACCAGGTGCTTTGGATCTGCACCATGATGCGGTGGCCGCGGCGGAAGGTGTGGTGGACGTCGGGCATGGTGTATTCGAGCTTTTCGGGCTTACCTGGCGTGAACGCTTCGGGCTTGGAGAGGCTGTTGCGATACTTGCCGCGGATGGGCTCGCCGCGCACCAACTGCTGGTAGCCGGGCATGCGCACGTTCGTCGGATTGGGGTCGGGGTTGGGGAAATCGCCGGGGTAGACGTCGACCAACTTCACAATGAAGTCGGAGTCGGTGCCGGTGGTCGATACGCGCAGGCGCGGCGTGATGGGGCCGGCGAGGGTGACATCCTCTTCCAACACATCGGTCTGATAGACCAGCACGTCGGGGCGGCGCGAGGCGAAGCGCTGGTCGGCGGTCATATAGTTGCTGGGGACGGCCGTGCCGAAAGCTGCGGTAACGGGGACGGGTTTCGCCGGATCGCTCACGTATTCGTCAAACGCAGTGGGCGTTGTGCTGGGCGTGAAGGACAGTTTGCCGTTGGCCTGCAAATGGAGCGTGCGCGGCTGGGCTTTCGCAGGGGGCCACTGATCGTACTTGCGCCATTGATGGGTGCCGGTTTCAAACATCCACGCCTTGGGTGTCTCGTTCTTTCCCTTGTCCTTGAGGTGATGCACGAAGAACGGTAGCTCGATCTTTTCGCGGTAGAATTCGCCGGTGTTATCGGCGAAGTTGAGGTCGCCTAAAATCTTGCCGGGGCCGCGCGACCAGCCGCCATGAGTCCACGGGCCGATCACCAGCGACAGGGGCGATTTTACGCCGCTCTTTTCAATGGCGCGGAAGAGGATCTGCGGGCCGGCGAGGTCTTCGGCGTCATACCAGCCGCTGACCAGCAACACGGCAGGCGTGACGTTCTTTATGTGCGGGGCGATGGCGCGGGCCTGCCAGAACTCATCATAGGTGGAGTGGGCCATCATTGCATTCCAGAACGGATTGGCGCCCTTGAGATACTTCTCGTTGCTGTTGGCGAGGGGGCCCATCTGGAGGAAGAACTCGTACTCGTCGGTGGTGCCGAAATCGAACGACTCGGTGCGCTTGGGCTTGACTGGTTCTTTGCGCAAGGCCTGAAAGCCGCCTGCGTTGACATAGAAATCGAAGTTCTGGGCGAGATAGAAGGCGCCGTTGTGATAGGCGTCGTCACCGTTGCCGACGTCGGCCATGGGCGCTTGCGGAGAGACGGCTTTGAGGGCTGGGTGCGATCCAATCAGTGACAGTGCGGCGTAGGTGCCGGGAAACGAGATGCCCCAGATGCCGGCTTTGCCGTTGTTGTTGGGGATGTTCTTTACGAGCCAGTCGATGGAATCGTAAGTGTCAGTCGATTCGTTCACCTGGTTGGGCTTGACGGGAGGCGGGTCTGAGAATTCTCCTTCGGATTGCCAGCGGCCGCGAGCGTCCTGGTGGACGAAGATGAAGCCCTCTTTTTCGGCTTGCTCGGAGGGGCCGATACGGCCGGGATAGTTGTCGGCGCCGTAGGGCGAAACAGAGTAGGGCGTGCGCAGTATCAGGAAGGGGCAAGTCGTGGAGGCGTCTTTGGGGACGTAGACGCTGGTGAAGAGCTTGACGCCGTCGCGCATGGGGATGCGGTATTCGTATTTGGTGTAGCCGGCGAGGATGGCATCGCGGCGCTTCTGGGCGGCCTTTTCGTCGGAGGTCTGGGCGCTGGCGGCAACGGCCAGGAAGAGGGCGATGGCAGCTCGATAGTGGGTTGGCATCTTTTTCGATGGTAGCAGTAAAGTAGTGGTAGACAGATAAGGAGCTCTTGTTATGGGAATCTGCATTTCTTACAAGGGACGGCTCACGGATCCGGCGAGGCTCGATGAAGCGCTCGCCGCGATCCGCGAGTTCTGCGGCCGCGCCAAGTGGGCGTGCCATGAATTCAAGGAACACTACAGCGGGGTGGCGCTGGTGACCCAGGCGGAAGCGGACGGCGATCCGGTAAGGAAGAAGAAGCAGATGGTGGATGAGCCGTGGCCTGAGGAGACCGGGCCGAAGACGGGGCTGCGGATGCGGGTGAGCACGCTGAATCCGCCGGATCTGCTTGAGGATACCGCGCGGGGTGTGATTGTTGAGACGGGAGATACCGAGGGGCTGCGACTGGTGTTCAACGAGAGCGGACGTCTGGTGCAGTACATGGAAGTTCCTGCGGAGATGGTGATCAACGCCATGCCGGAGACGGCGCACTACATGGCATTTAAGAACTTCGTGAAGACGTCAGGCGCGCCGCAATCGCATGCGGCCATCTGCCTGCTTTTGAAGCTGCTGAAGCAGAGCTTCATGAAGAATTTGAAGGTGAACGATCCTACGGGGTACTGGAAGAATGGGGACGTTCAGCAGCTGCAGCTTGAGCATGGCGTGATGGGGGCGATGCTGGGCGTTGTGCGGCCGTCGCTGGAGACGGGCGGGCTGCTGCGCGGCTTGATGCTGGGCGATGCGCAGTATGGGCGGATTGAGTTCCTGGATGACGGGCTGGCGGCGCCGGTGGCTAAGACGCCGCGCAAGCGGAAGGTGAACTAGTTGGGGCTGGAGCCTACTGCGACTGGCGAAGGTGCGGGGTCGTAGTTGAGATTTGGGCCGAGCCATCTTTCGACTTCGGAGAACGTCATGCCCTTGCGGCCGGCGTAGTCTTCGACCTGATCGCGTTCGATCTTGCCGAGGCTGAAATACTTCGATTCGGGGTGCGCGAAGTACAGGCCGCTGACGCTCGCGCCAGGCCACATGGCGAAGGATTCGGTGATGAACATGCCGGTCTTTGCCTCCACGTCGAGCAGGGTCCAGAGGGGGCCTTTCTCGGTATGGTCGGGGCAGGCCGGATAGCCTGCGGCCGGGCGGATGCCGCGGTATTTTTCGCGGATCAGCTCTTCAGGGGTGAGGTCTTCGGCTTTGCCGTAGCCCCATTCGTCGCGCACGTGCTTGTGCAGGCATTCGGCGAAGGCTTCGGCCAGGCGATCGGCGAGGGCCTCAGCCATGATGGCGTTGTAGTCGTCGTTCTCTGCGCGGAATTTATCGCACAGTTCCTTCAGACCGATGCCCGCTGTGACGGCAAAGGCACCGAGGTGGTCGGGCAGCTTGGTTTCTTTCGGCGCGATGAAATCAGCTAGCGACTGGCAAGGCTTGTTGTCCTCTCTGGCCTGCTGGCGGAGGAAGTGAAAGCGGCCGAGCTGTTGCGAGCGCGTGCTGTTTGTATAGAGCTCGACATCATCACCCACCGCATTAGCAGGGAAGACACCATAGACGCCGCAGGCCGTGAGCAGCTTTCCGGCAATGATGCGATCGAGCAGTTGATTGCCTTCCTCAAAGAGCTGGCGGGCCTGCGCGCCATTGGCTTCATTCTCGAAGATGCGCGGGTAGATTCCTTTCAAGCCCCAGGTGTGGAAGAAGGGCGACCAATCGATGAACTTGCGCAGCTCTTCCAGTGAGAAGTTGTTGAGCACACGGAGGCCGGTGAAGGCGGGCGTGGAGATGTCTTCGGAGCGCCACTCGATGGGCGTGCGGCGGTCGCGCGCTTCCACAATGGAGACGGTTTTGCTTTTCGGATTGGCGTGCGCCTTGCGCAGCGTTTCATACTCGGCGGCATGCTGCGCGACGAAGGCGTCCTTGCCGTCGTCACTGAGCAGACTGGTGGTGACGGGGACGGCGCGGCTGGCATCGAGCACATGCACCACCGGCTGGCTATAATGCGGCGCGATCTTAATTGCGGTGTGGGCGCGGCTGGTGGTTGCTCCGCCGACGAGCAGCGGGAGCTTGAAGCCCTGCCGTTCCATTTCGCGGGCGACGTGCACCATCTCATCGAGCGACGGAGTGATGAGTCCGCTGAGACCGATGAGGTCGGCCTTTTCGGCGCGGGCGCGTTCGAGAATCTTTTCGCAAGGGACCATGACGCCCATGTCGATCACTTCGTAGTTGTTGCAGGCGAGCACTACGCCGACGATGTTCTTGCCGATATCGTGGACGTCGCCTTTCACCGTGGCCAGCACGATCTTGCCCTGCGCCTTGACCACCTGGCCGGCGGCTTCCATGGCAGCTTTTTCGGCTTCCATGAAGGGCGTGAGATACGCGACAGCCTTCTTCATAACGCGGGCCGACTTCACCACCTGAGGGAGGAACATTTTGCCGGCGCCGAAGAGGTCGCCGACCACGCCCATGCCATCCATCAGCGGTCCTTCGATCACAAGCAGCGGACGGCCCAGTTTGGCGCGGGCCTCTTCGGTGTCCTGATCGATATAAGTGTCGATGCCTTTGACGAGGGCGTGGGAGAGACGTTCCTCAACGGTACCGCTGCGCCATTCTTCGGCCTTCTTTTCCGCGGCTACTGAATCGGTGCCGGAGGCTTTGAGGCGTTCACCGTGGTCGACGAGGCGCTCCGTCGCGTCAGGGCGGCGGTTCAGCAACACGTCTTCAACGAGCTCTTTCAGCTCGGGCTCGATCTCTTCATAGACTTCGAGCATGCCTGCGTTGACGATGCCCATGTCCATGCCCGCGGCGATGGCGTGATAGAGAAACGCCGAGTGCATGGCTTCGCGAACCTTGTTGTTGCCGCGGAAGCTGAAGGAGATGTTCGACACGCCGCCGCTGACTTTGGCGTGCGGCAGATGTGCCTTGATCCAGCGCGTGGCGTTGATGAAGTCGAGGGCGTAGTTGTTGTGCTCCTCCATGCCGGTGGCGACGGTGAGGATGTTGGGGTCGAAGATGATGTCCTCAGGCGGAAAGTCGAGTTCGTCCACCAGGATGCGGTAGGCGCGCTGGCAGATGCGGATCTTCTCTTCGTAGGTTGCGGCCTGGCCATCTTCGTCGAAGGCCATGACGACTACGGCCGCGCCGTACTTGCGCACTAGGGCGGCATTCTGGCGGAACTTGTCTTCGCCTTCCTTGAGCGAGATGGAGTTGACGATGCCTTTGCCCTGCAGGCATTTGAGACCGGCTTCGATGACTTCCCACTTGGAGGAATCGATGACAAAGGGGACCTTGGCGACTTCCGGTTCGCTGGCGAGCAGGTGCAGGAAGCGCGACATGGCGGCGACGCCATCGATCATGCCTTCGTCCATGCAGATGTCGATGACGTTGGCGCCATTTTCCACCTGCTGGCGGGCGATGCTGACCGCTTCTTCGTACTTGCCCTCTTTGATGAGCTTGGCGAACTTCGGCGAGCCGGCGACGTTGGTGCGTTCGCCGATCATCATATAGACGCCCTGCTGCTGGGTGAAGGGCTGCGAGCCGGAGAGGCGCAGCGGACGGAAGGGGTGTTCCGGCATGCTGACGCTGACCGACGTTGAGTGCTTGTGGATCTCGCGCGGGTGGCGGCCTTCGAGCGCTTTGGCGATGGCGGCGATGTGTTCGGGCGTGTTGCCGCAACAGCCGCCGGCGATGTTGATGAGGCCACCTTCGGCGAAGCCGCTGAGGTGGCGGGCCATGTCAGACGGGCCGAGGTCGAAGCCAGTGGCCGAGAGCGGATTGGGCAGGCCTGCGTTCGGATAGCAGGAGATGGCCGCATCGGACTTTTCGGCCAGCTCTGCGAGAAACGGGTACATCAGGTCCGGTCCGAGCGAGCAGTTGAGGCCGATGGAGAGAGGCTTCACGTGCTGGACGGCGTTCCAGTAGGCTTCGATGGTCTGGGCGGAGATCATGGTTTCGCCGCCACGGCCGACGGCTGCCGAGATCATGATGGGCAGCTCTTTGCCGTCCTGATCGAAGACTTCGCGGATGGCGACTAGGGCGGCCTTGGCGTTGAGCGAATCGAAGATGGTTTCGACCAGCAGCAGGTCGGAGCCGCCGGCGATGAGGGCGCGGATCTGTTCCTTGTAGGCGGTCTTGACTTGATCGAAGGTGACTACGCGGAAGCCGGAATCATCGGCGTCGGGCGAGTTGGACAGAGATACGGTGAGCGGCCCGATGGCTCCGGCGACGAAGCGCTGGCGGCCGGTGGCGGTGCCGACGCGGTCGGCCCATTCACGGCACTGGCGGGCGGACTGTTCGTTGATTTCCCAGGCGAGGTTTTGGAGGAACTTGTCTTCGATGATCTTCTGATAGAAGGCCGGATCCTTGCGGCCGCCGTGTTCACGCGGGTCGTCGACGAAGAACTCGCTCTGCGTGATGGTGGTGGCGCCGAAGGTGTTGGTTTCGATGATGTCAGCGCCTGCTTCGAGGAAGCGGCGGTGGATGTCGCCGATCATTTTGGGCTGGGTGAGCGAGAAGAGGTCGCCGTTGTTGAGCAGGTCCTTGCGTGAGTCTTTGAACCGGTCGCCGCGGATGTCGGCTTCCTTCATTTCGTAGGTGCGGATGGTGGTACCCGTGGCACCGTCAATGATGGCGATTCGGTTGTTGAGGATCTTACGAAGTGGATGCATGGCTGTGATTGCTTTCGGTGCGTGCTGGTGGTTTCGTTAGCGGGCTTTCGCTGCGGGCCTGGGTTGCGGGCTTGCAGGGGCGACGCATCTTTTTATGATACCAAGCTGGGGTGGTGCGTAAGGCATAAGAGATTTAGCCACGGATGCTCACGGATGGACACGGATGGACACGGATAAGACCCTGAACACATTTTCAGAGGAGGCAGGTTGGGATTGGGCGCTCAGATGGCCCGAGAAGGGCGAGTGCCACACGGCGCGCAGATTGCCAATCTGCCCCACATCGGGGCGGGAAACCTGAGAAAAAATTTGCATAAAAAGCTTCGAAATTTTGTTTTTCAACAGGCTAAACGGTTGATTGTGATTGATTTAATGGACCCCCAGGGTTTGCTCGGGTTTTGTCGGGCTGGTTTGCTTCCAATTGGGCTCGCGGCTGTGGCTCCGGTCGGTCCTTTCGCGCCAGCTGGCGGGGGATTTCGAGTTGTTCGATCAAGGGTTCCATCACAGTCCATTTCTAACATTGGCGGCAGGGGGGAGTTGCCACACTGGAGGATGGGGTGAGCGGCGTAGGCAAACTATTCCGATCGGTATTTCTTCTTGTTTCAGGCGCTTGCGGGAAGGGGCCGGGCACTGGGGACGGGAGAAAATATAATTCAATTGTTGGTGACTGGGTTACAGCAGGATGTCCGACTTCTGAGCCATTAGCGGTGTTGTGGTAGACGCGCCAAAAGCTTGACTCGGGAAACAGACGGCTCTAGCCGCCGAGGAATACCGGCAAGGCAAAATCCACAAGCCAGACCTGCGATGCTTGTTTGGCTTTGAAACCAGCTACCAGATTGACGGCTTTCCTAAGGCGCACAATGTTTATAACGACTTCACGGTAGAAGAAATCAACCAACAGGTCGCGACACAGGAGCGCCTGGGCTTTTGATGCGCGTCGTCGTCGCGGATAGGCCCGCAGATCAATGCGCGTTTTGAAATCCTCTAGCTCCTCGGATGGCCCTGTCCCTTCCAGGGAGAGGCAAAGAGGGTAAAATTTCGGATTGGGAATAATTGCCAGCGCTGCTAGTGTATTAGAAGGAGGATGCCACCATGCCAACCCGCAACGTGAACCTGACAGAGCACTTTGACCGCTTCATCGAGACCGGCATTACGTCCGGGCGCTTCAGCAACGCCAGCGAGGTTGTGCGCGAAGGTCTCCGGCTCATGGAGCAACGCGAACGGGAAGACAGTGTCAAAATCGAATGGCTCCGAAGCGCCACCAAGGAAGGGTTTGAGGCCATCGAGCGCGGCGACTACGCCGCCTTGAATTCTGAAGAAGAACTTGATGCATTCCTAGGTAAAATTCGCGAGGAAGTTACGTCCGAACTCGCCTCCGAGCCGAAGCGCGGCTAACAAGCGCCGCCTGAAACTTCACGTTACGGGCCCGGCCCAGCGCGATATCGCGGCATCTTGAAAAGAAGCGTACAGGAATTCGGGATCGACGCTTCCGTGCGTTACGAGGCCCTCATCCGGCAACTGTTGCTGGATGTCGAAACCGACCACGAGCGGCCAGGCTCGAAGGAGCGCACTGATCTGATGGTTGAAGGAGTGCGGACTTAGCATAATTTCGCTGAGCCGGACCAGTGTAAGTGGTGCAAGGGTAAAAGATCCCACGCATTTTCTGCTCTACCGCCGCCGCGACGATGTGATCGAGGTGGATCGCATTCTTCATGAAAGCCGCGATCTACAGCAGAACCTTCCACCCGGCTATCGCCGCGACGAATAGGCTGACGGGCAGCGGCCTTCCGAGCCCCCATTGCTCAATGTTCCCCCCTCCGAGAGCTTTTGGTTTTGACATGCGGCCAGGCGTCGGATTTGAGCTAGTAAAGGGGTATTTTGCGCTATCTGCAGCTTGACCGGCTCGGGCCAGTTGGGGTATCGGAGCATTCTCCTAGTGGAGCGTAACACGCGCCGAGCAGAGCATACAAGAATTAAAGGAGAGCCTCATCACAATTCAGCGCAGCGTTTTTGCTGTGGAGAATTCACTCAACATAGTAGACCGCGACCTGCCGTCCCGGGCGAGCATCGCGCCAAGTCATAACGACCGGCAGTACAGCATCGAGGAAACCCGCTGTTGTCTTCGCCGGGTGCGCGGTTGAGTGTCACGCCAAGGTAGCCGGAAGTTCGGAACAGGCGCGCCCTGGTTGGCGCAACGGTGGCTGGCCCTTTGGCCAGAGCGACCATCGCGGTTCCGAGCGGCAGGGCCAGGGCGGGGAAGGAAGCGCCGAGCAAGTGGCGACGGGAAAACCTCCTGTCAAAAGTTGTCATTTGCCCTTCTTTAGCGGTTCAATCAGCGCGGCAGGCGTAACGATCCGGGTGGATTTGTGGCGCTTCAGCCCGAGGAGCGGCTTGTCGCCTGTGACCAGAAATTTGGCCTCGCCCGCTGCGGCTAGAGCCAGCAGGTAGCTGTCGTCAGGGTCCGGAGCAATATCGAGCTTAGGTAGATTTTCGAGAACCATGGCGCGGTCGCGGACCCGGTTGAGAAGAGCTCCGGCGACTGCGGGCGAAAGCCGGGCACGAACTTGTGGATAGCGCGTGGCCCGGGCGAATTCCTCTAATTGCTGCGCGCAAGTGAGCAGATCGAGCCTACGGCTCCGCCAGAGCGCGAGAACTTGCGCGGAGGTAGACACGGAAGTAATCAGAGAGCTGATCAGAATGTTGGTGTCGAGGACAACGCGCATCGGCTACGATTTCTTGCGGGTCCGTGGTTGCTTGCGTATGTCCCGGCGAGCTGCCGCAACCGCCTCCCCGACCAGGGTTTCAACTTCTTCAGCCGGTAGATCGGCGAAGGCTTCCCGCGCCTGCGCGACCGTTCCATCTAACAAGCGCCATTTGACGGCGTCTTCAATGAACTGCGAGAGCGCTCCCTTCTTAAGACCTTGGGAACCGAGATAAGAGCGCAGGGCCAGGTCGGTGTCCTTGGACCAGCTGATGGTGAGACGGGTGACTGAAGGTTCGGGCATGGCGTTCCTCTGCTGATAGTCGTATATCCACTTATCAGTATAGGCGCTCTGCCGTTCCCGGAGAAGCTGGGTTGGGAGGCCGATGCGTCAAAAAGCGTTCAAGGAACGGGTTAGCGTCTCCGCCCCAAGTAGTCGATGATAAAAGATATTGTCACGCGCAACTGAATAGCGGCAAGCGGGGCTGTTGTCACTGTCAAGGCTCTCCAGTTCATTCGTGTGGCGCCGGTTGGAGAGTTGCGCAAGGGCGCGATACTGCTTCGACCTGGTGCGAAGCGGGCGCAGATTGAGCACTCGATAGAGGTGCTGATTCCCGCATGGTTTGGAAGTCGCGTTCTGCTTGTGACGCAAGCGATTGCCGAACGATGGGGTATCCTGGACGCTCAACGTCAGATGAACGGGCGTCCGCTTGGCGTTGCTGACGGCATGATCGCCGCGACCGCGCTAGAGCATGGCCTGACTGTGGTGACACATAACTTGAAAGATTTTGAGGGGCTGGGCGTTCCCATCGTCAACCCTTGCGATGCCGAATGAGCAGTCAGGCTCTCTGGCTTGTTCCTGCCGCGCCTTTTTCCGCAGAAACACCGTAACTCCCTCGAAATGCGCCGCACTGGTGAGAAGCGTAAATCTTCCATCCAGCCAAGCTTGAATCATGCTTGCGGGAGTACCCGCCGGGGCGATCAGCGCCGATACGATGAGATTGGTATGGAGCACAACGCGCATCCGTCTCAGCCGGCTTTCTGTTTGGCGCGACGCTCGGCTCGAACTTCGCTCACAGCTTCATCCACGATCCGCTGAATTTCTTCAGGGTCCGTATCCGTATTTCGCGCCCGGATGTCCTGAACTGTGCACTGAAGCACACGCCTCCGCACAGGCTCCTCGATGAACTTAGCGGGGGCGCCGCTCTTCGCGCCCCGAGCCCCCAAATAGCTTCGAAGAGTTAGATCAGTGTCTTTTGACACCTTGATGCTCCAGCGCACGGCTTCTTCTTGCATAGGGAACCAATCCCTTTCCTTATAGACTTTGCATGTACTGATCGCAACGCAACACATCCAAGCCTGCCATTGGTTTTGGAAGGGGTGCGCTTCAGAGAGCGGATACGATATCGGTCTTCTTAAAATCTTCCCCCTTGAAGAGAAGAGGCTCGCCGGTGACCTTTGCAAGCGCGTAGGCGAAACAGTCGCCGAAATTCAATCCCGCCGGGTGGCGGCCCTTGCCGAAGTCGTGGAAAGCCTGACGCGCGGCATGCGCCTGATCGACGGTGACGGGTTCGATCACAATGCCGACGCGGCGGATGAGCGCGTCGCATTGCCGAAGGACATCCGCGCCGAACTGGCCCTCGATCACCATCGAGAGTTCAACGAAAGTTCCGGCAGACATGCGACAGCGCGGCGCGTGACTGATGGCATCAATGTAGCGATCGGCTTCTGGTTCTTTCGCGAGGATGGCGACGAGCGGCGAGGTGTCGATGATCATTTGGGCAGGCCGTGCTCGTCGTAGAGAAATTCGGCGTGGTCGAGATAGGGGCCTTTGATGTGGGCGGCGGCGCGATCGGCGATGGCGCGGATGTCGGCCGCAAGCGCCGCGGCGTCGAGCTTGTGGAGGCGTTCGTAACGTTCGCGCAGGGCTTCCGTGACCGCGCGGGTTATGGTTTCGCCGGTCTGCTCGGCGATGGCCTGCGCGAGCCGGTGGGCCTCCGGGTCTTTCACATTCAGGCTCATGGTTCTTTCTTTCTGTACCATTTATCTACCTTTCTTTATCGTAGCCTCTTGGGGGACTGCCGACAAGTGGTTTCCATAAGCTCTTGAAAGAGTGTTGTAAAGGAGGTTGTCACGCGCAACTGATTAGCGGCAAGCGGGGCTGCTGTCAAGACTCTCCAGTTCATTCGTGTGGCGCCGGTTGGAGAGTTGGGCAAGGGCGCGATACTGCTTCCACCTGGTGCGAAGCGGGCGCAGATTGAGCACTCGATAGAGGTGCTGATTCCCGGATGGTTTGGCCGTGGCGTTCTGACTGTGATCCAACAACTTCTCGACCGCAAACGCGGGGACGAACTCGCGTTTGGAGAAACGAGCGGCCGCAACTCGCGGAGCAACCATCAAGCAACAGGGAACGTGCCCCACATTCTTTTTTCGGTGGATTCCAATAGATCACGGAGAGCGATCACAAGATCGTCGGGAGGCTTTGCCACGTCGATCGTGGCAAGTATAAGATCGGTGCCGCCGGAATTGAATTGCCACCGTCTCTGCTCACCCTGAAACGGAGATATGCCGCTATGGTGTGGATAAAGAAGAATCGTCGCGCGGCTATTGTAGATGTGAGCGTAGGCATGCATCTGGTACGCATCTTTCTGGTCGACGCCGAAGTTGCGCT
Organism: uncultured Acidobacteriia bacterium; assembly: GCA_903881085.1. Classification (GTDB taxonomy): domain Bacteria; phylum Acidobacteriota; class Terriglobia; order Bryobacterales; family Bryobacteraceae; genus CAIRSA01. The sequence continues at coordinate 1,335 of CAIRSA010000524.1, read as the reverse complement.
TATCGGGATCATCGGGATCGAGTTTCTTCCACTTCGTGTCCACCACGAACACATCGTTATCACGTTTGAAATGCAGGTCAGGCATTGTCTGAAAGGCTTTGTTGCGGGTCAAGTAATCATGCGGCCCTTGGGTGCAGACCTGGTAGCCATGCGGCAAGCACGCCTTGCGGGCCAGTGCGGCTATGTATAACTCGAACAGTTTGTTCATATCAAACAACAGCGCGAAGCCTTCTCGCTTGCCGCCATGTGCGGTCTGATATTCAGACGAAAGAAACAGTCGCGACAACTTGGCCAATGTATCCCATGACTGATTTACCCGGTCGAGCGTGAATTTGCCGGCCAGCGCCTCCGACTTCGAAACCAGCTCCACACCTGAAAAATGCGTCGCATTTTCATTGAGGAGGCGTTGCGTGCCGGCGCGAACGGCTTCCCGCCGGAGGAATACTACCGCGCACAGCAGCAGTCGATTTAGGGGGGTATCAGCAGTAAACTCGTCGTATCGACAAGCCAGCTTTTGTGGACTTGCGGCGAGCTTTGTAAATTGCCGCGTTATATCCAGCTTGCCCCGTAAGCGGCTAAGATCGTCTTCATTACGAGAGTAGGCTCGGGACAGTCCGGCTCGTACTTGCCGTTGGAGCCGTCGCCCGAACAACCCAATGAGCAGGTCTAGCAGGTCGGAATTCTGGCAGTCGTGGCCGGTCACTTCACCATCTCGAACGGGTACATCCCACGCGATCCCGATCATACGCATTAAAACGTGGCGCGTCTTTGCTATGCCAAGCCCGTCGATTTTGGGAAGGATTTCGAGTCTGACGCCTGCAGCGGCCAGCATACCGACATATTGAGTAGCCTTAACCTGGTTCCTGCCTGCCCACCTAAACGCATCGACCTTCATAGTGCGCTGCAGGCGCTCCAAAGCATCCATGTCACGAAAAGTGAGCTTAGTATTGTTGGGATGATCAACAACCTCCGCCGACTCGTGCTCCGTAAGTTGGATTAATTTCACACTTGCTCCGAGGCCGCTTCAAAACCTTCGATCGGGAACTCATCTTCAATGATACGGTAGCGCCAGCGTTTCTCCTCATTCTGATGCCCGGACGGGGCGGGGAGTTCCTCTCTGCTAATGAAGCTTCCAGGTTCTTTTCGATCATTAAGCGCCGCTCTAACCTTTTCCCAGTCTTCGTAGAAATACTCATTCTAATTCCCTTTCAAGTTGAGACTAACTATCCATGGCCAGGACGTGAGACTGCGCATTGCTTTAGCATCTCCCGCCATACGCGGGAGGCCCGTTTCAAGTTGATTGATGACAGCCTCCATTGACTCGAATACGCGATT
>CAIRSA010000523.1 GCA_903881085.1 uncultured Acidobacteriia bacterium | reverse complement strand
TACTGACCAAGCCACCGTCGAGGTGGCTCAAGTAATAGGGGCCGCGTTAGCGACCCCTTCTAGCCGCTTTGAGCGGCTCACCAAATAAGGCCCCCGGCTTTGCCGGGGGATATTTACTCTGTAGGCCATGGCAGTACAATTGACCCCCGAATGGGAAGCAAAACTGAATGCAATGGCCGTGGTGACTGGCCGCAATGCAGACGAGCTTCTGCAGGATGCCATGGCCGGCTATTTTGAAGAACTAACTACGCTGTGCCGGGAATTGGACTCCCGTTATGATGATTTCAAGAGAGGGAAGGTGCAGCCGGTCGACGGCGAGGAGGTCTTCGCTCGACTCCGAGCCAAAAGTGAGGCGCGCCGAGCCGGAAGGCAATGAGCGGATACGTTTTATTGCCGGAAGCCTCCGCCGAACTTAAGGAGATCGTCGATTTTCTCGCAGAAAAAATCCAGGATCGATCAGATCGCGTGATCTCAGAAATCCACGATGCGATCCGCCGATTGATTCCATTTCTGCATCTGGGCCATAAGCGCTCAGACCTCACCTCGAAGCCGTTGCGCTTCCAACTCGCAGCTGATTACCTTATTCGCATATGCCCCGGAGGAGAGTCCGCTGCTGGTCGTGTCGATTGTTCATGGCCAGCGAAGTCCCAGGGTCATGGCCGCAATTTTGCGAGGGCGTGAATAACGTTCTGGAAAAGATGACCAATAACTGGCAACCCTATCGCGAACCCCTTCGCCGCACACTGCTTCGAACCGGCCTCATCGCCCTAATCGTCGGGGCCCTACTGGCCCCAGTCTGGCGCGCGCCGGGTCGCTGGCCGCTAACCACCCTCCTCATCCTCTGGCCGTCTTTCGGCGGCCACTGGGTTGAGATTCTCTTCCTCAACTACCTACGCCCACGCCTATCCGTAGCCAGACCAGTCCAGATAGCCGCCCGCCTGGCCACATGGTTTGTAGGCGGGGCGCTCATCGCAAAGGCCATGTATCTCACTGCCGAAGCATTAGGCGGATTCCGCCCAAGCACCTTTCCCGCCTGGTGGATTGGCGGTCTTGCCTTTATCGCTATCGAGCTTGTGGCCCATCTGCCGCTCCAGCTAAGAGGTCGCCCCAGCTTCTACAACGGCCGCGGATAGTGAAGTATGATTACTGGAATATGGCCGCTCCAAATCCCATTTCCCCAACCCGCAACGAAATCGCAGAATACGCCACCAAACAGACTCCGGAATTCGCCGCCATCTGTGCCATTTTGCAGAAGGAAATCGACGCAGCTCTTCCCAATGCCACTTCACGAATCTGGCACGGAGGCCCGGTCTGGTTTCTAGGTGAAAATCCAGTGGCCGGATACGACGCTCGTCCGAAGGCCGTAGAGCTTCTGTTCTGGAGTGGACAACTTTTCGATGAGCCAATGCTGAAGCCACTGGGAAAGGACAAGGCGGCAAAAGCCAGCTTTAAGCTTGCATCCGAAATTGACGCTGAGGCCCTTCGCCGTTGGCTGTCAAAATCCGCCACGATTGTTGTCGACTATGTTGCGATGTACGCAGCCAAGCGAGCCGCTGCAGCAAAGCAGAGGCCTAAACGTTGACGCGTGGCGATATCTATCGGGCCTCCAAAATATTCCCCAATTTGTCTGACATCCTTTTCTCCTCTTCTACGCGTATATAGATATGGAGGCCGGATTTATGATTCTGTTCGCAGCCTTGCTCTCGGCAGCAGGCATCTCTTTGTTGGCAATGCGCGTCGCCAAGCACGCGCGAGTGGCAATGGTCACTGCACCAGCCCGCCCGCGCGTTTGGCCCCGCCGCTAGTATCCCTTCCATCCCCCGAAAAATGAAAGGCCAAAAGCACCCATCGGGCGATGCTACTATGTAGGCGATGACCAATGCCGAACTATCCGCCAAAATGAGTCACGACTGGGATGAGCGGGCAAAACAGAACGCCAGTTACTACATTGTCGACTCCAATACAACGTGGAACCGCGAGCAGTTCTACGAGCTTGGCAGAAGCTCGGTAACAGGTCACATCTTGTCGGATATGGTCAATATATGCCAGGAAAAACTTCCGGCTGAGATGAAAATCCTGGAGATTGGTTGCGGCGCCGGAAGAGTCACTAAATCCCTTGCCGCGGTATTCGGCCAGGTTTATGCCGTCGACATCAGCGGCGAGATGATTCGCCTGGCCGAAGAAGCTTGCCGCGAAAAAGCAAACGTTCACCTAATCCAGAACAACGGGATGGATCTCAGTGTGCTGCCCGAAAGCGATAGCTTCGACTTCGCGTTTTCGATGTGCTGTTTTCACCATATTCCCTCACGGGAAATCATCGAGTCATACCTGAAGGATGTCTCCAGGCTGCTCCGCAATGGATGTCTGTTCAAATTCGAAGTGCAAGGAGACACCAAAGCCTGCTCCGAAGCAGACGACACCTGGGTGGGCGTTCCGTTTCCTGATGCCGCTGTCGATGAGATGGCGGAACGGTGCGGCTTCGAGCCCAGGTATCGTGTCCGTGAAGAACCGGACCGGCTGTGGCTATGGTTCTTCAAGAAATGAGCCGTCGGCCCTAAGCCTTACGCCTCTTCTTCTTCACGTCGTCAAAAACCTCGACGCCGGCCCGCTTCGACCACGCGTCGTGTGCCCCCACCATCGACTTGACGCGGTCCGGATACTTAGCCCCCACGTTCGTCAACTCCGTGCGGTCAGCATCCATGTCGAACAGTTCCCAGTCGCGCGTGTTCTTCGCCACCAGCTTCCACTTGCCCAATCGCATCGCCCGGTTGCCTTCGTGCTCCCAGAACAAGCCGTTGCTATAGCCCGCACGCTGCTTGCCTTCGAAGATCGGAGTCAGGCTCTTGCCCTCGCACGGCTTAATCGTGTTGCCGGCATGTTTCGCCGGATACGTTGCCTTGCCCAGATCGACGCAGGTCGCCATCACATCCATCAAATGGGCCATCTGATGCGTGATAGAACCTTTCTTCGCCACCCCATTCGGCCAGTGCGCGATCAGCGGCGAGGAAATGCCGCCCTCATGCACCCAGTGCTTGAACAACCGGAATGGCGTATTGCTCGCGTTCGCCCACGGTAGGCCGTAGCTCTGGAACGTCTCGTCCTCTCCCGGCATCAACTCCGGATTGTTCCCGCGCACCACTGGCTTTCCATGGACGCTGGTCTTCGGGATATAAACCTGCTGCTGCGCCGCGCCCAACTCTTCCGCGCACCCGCCGTTGTCCGCCAGGAACAAGATCAGCGTGTCGTTCGTCTTGCCGGTCTTTTCCAGCGTATCCAGAATGCGGCCCACATTCTGATCCATGCGATCGATCTGCGCCGCATACACAGCCATGCGCCGTGCGAACCATTCCTTGTTCGGCGCGTCCTTCCAACTCGGAGCACTGTCATCGCGCGGAGTGATGGGCCACTTTTTATCCACGATGCCCAGTTCGATCATCTTCTTGTGCCGCTCGGCCCGCAACTCGTCCCAGCCCTTGTTGTAGCGGTCCTTGTACTTATCGATGTCGCTCTGCATCGCATGCAATGGCCAGTGCGGCGACGTGAAAGCGACATACAGGAAAAACGGATCGCTGCCCTTGCCAAACTCCTCGATGTACTTCGACGCGTTCTCCGCAATCGCGTCAGTCAAATAGTAGTTCGGCCCCTCGGCCGTGATCGGAGTGTTGTCGCGAGTCAACGATGCCGGCTGGAAGTAGCTCGCCGCGCCGTTGATAATGCCGTAGTATTTCTCGAACCCGCGTTGCAGCGGCCAGTTATGCTTGGCGTCCGGCTTGTAAGGCGTAACGTGCCACTTGCCCGACATCGCCGTGCGATAGCCCGCCGGCCGCAGCACTTCCGGAATCGTAACCACTTCCTTGCTAAGGTCGCCCTTGTAGCCAGGCACGTCGTAATCTTCCACCATGTGTCCAACGCCCGCCTGATGCGGATACACACCGGTCATCAGCGTGGCTCGCGTGGGGCAGCAGCGCGCGTTGTTGTAGAACTGCGTGAACCGCATTCCATTCTTCGCCAGCCTGTCCAGATTCGGCGTGGCGATTTCACTGCCGTAGCAGCCAAGGTCAGAGATCCCCATATCGTCGGCCATCATCACGATAATGTTGGGCCGTTTCGCCGGGGCGGCCTGCAGCGCGGCAGCGCCGGCGGCCATGGTTTTCAGGAAGGAACGTCTATCGAGCATCCCTACGTTTATATCAAATGTCCGGGCAGGGCCGGCGCGCCCCTGAAAATACCAGGAATTCGTAACCGTCCAGGCGCGCCAGACGCCGTTGCCCGGACGACATACTTATAGTTCACTAGCGATGCGGGTGAGATGTTCGACGGTCTGCACAATGTCGTCATCGGTTGTGTTCGGATTGATCGTGCACATCCGCAACGCGCCGTGCCCTTTCAACACCGTGCTAGTCAGCATCGCGAACCCTTCCTCCAGCACCTTCTCCACAACGCGCTGATGATCGATCGCACGTACATGCTTAAAGCTAACGATGGCCATCTGCGACCGTGTGCAGATCTCCCACTGGCCCGACTTCCGCAACTCCGCCTCTGCCAGATCGGCCAATTCAAAGCCGCGTGCAACCCCGCGCCGGAACTCCGCCACGCCGAACACACGCAGCGAAAGCCACAGCTTCAATGCATTGAAACCGCGCGTCAACTGAATGCCCCGGTCGCAGAAGTTGATCTCCTCTTCATACCGGTGCACGTCCTGCAAATACTCCGCGTGAATCGTAAACGTCTGCTTCAACCAGCGCGGATCTTTCACCAGCACGCAGCCAATCTCAAACGGCTGGAACATCCACTTGTGCGGATCAATGGAAAGCGAATCGCACAGCTCCAACCCGCGCAGCGCCGCACGTCCGCGTTCGCACAGCGTGGCCGCCGCGCCATAAGCTCCATCCGCATGCAGCCACATGTCGTGCTGCTTAGCGATCGCGGCCATCTCCGTCAGCGGATCCACCGCACCCGTGCTCGTTGTCCCCGCGTTGGCGATCAGGCAAAACGGCCGCAGCCCTGCCGCCCGGTCGGCTTCAATCGTCTGCAACAAATCCGGCAGCGAGATGCGATACTCAGCATCCGAAGCGATCGTTCTCAACTGCGCCTCTTCGAACCCAAGAACATGAAACGCTCGAATCAAGGACGAATGCGTCTGGTCAGAAAAGTAAGCCACCGCGCCCGCGATCCGGTGATTCAGCTTCGCAAACCGCGCCGTAGTCAGCGCCGTAAGATTAGCATTCGATCCGCCGCTCACGCAAAGCCCCTCGGTCTCCTGCGGAAACCCGCACTGCGCGGCCAGCCAGTCGATCACCGTCATCTCCAGTGCCGCCGGCCCGGACCCGCTCATCCACGATCCGTTGAAAATGTTCAATCCCGAAGCCAGCGTATCGGCCATCGTGCTCACAAAGTTCGAAGGGCTCGGCACAAACGCAAAGAATCGCGGATGCGTATTGTTCATCCTGTTCGGAAACACGTCGCGTTCCAGCGCCGCCATCGCCGCCTCAAACGCCATGCCCTGCTCATCGAATGGCGTCTGCAATGTTGAATACAATTCCGCGGGAGTGCGCTTTTGTGCCGCCCGCTGTTCCGGCAGCGTCTCGAAATGTTCCACCAGCCGGTCGACTACGCTGTAGCCGATCTCGCGCATCTGTTCCCGCGTCAGTTTCATTCTTCCAATGCCTTTTCAATCGCCCGTTCCATTGCGTCTTTATCCATCGTCGTACTGATGAACAGTTCCTGCCGTGCGCCCGCGCTCAACGCGATCGCCTTCCAGCCGTTCTGCACCGGCACCGTAAGCCGCACCTTGATCGCCCCGCGTGCGTCGCGCACCGGTCGGATCACGCCCGGAATCACTGAGCGAATCTCCGGGTTTGCCTTAATCAGCCGCTGCAAAAAATCGCGCACGCCATCGATAATGCTGTGCTCAATCTTCAGTTTGTCCTTCGATGTCCGCAACCGCATGTCGCTACTTAAACCGCCGCTTATACAAAAAGTCTAATCCGAAAATTCCGTTTTCATCGCGCACCGCAACCGCTGACCAGTTGCGATTCAGATCCCATTCCACGCGCACAATCTGTTGCTGCGTCTTATTGAGGTTGGTGACGAACGTGACCGTGATGTCCTTGGAAACCTGTTGTTCAATGGTCAGCCGCGCTTGCGGCGTGCCTTCAAAGCCCGTCAACTGCGGATCGATCTTCACCCGGCTCACGCCGAACAGCCTTTGCAACCTGCTGTTCACCGGCGCCGATATCGCCTGGCCCAACAGACTGTTTGCCGTCGTATCCATCAAGCCGCCCTGATTCTGCCCCGCCGGCGCCGTGGCAATCGCCTGGTTCGAATCCGGCGATCGGCCCACCGTCAGCAGCGCGATGATTTCCTGCGATTGCAGCGGAGGATCCGAACGGTACGATACATTCAACTTCTTTAATGCCCCGGAGAAATTGATGGTCACTTCCACGCCGCGCACACGCGTCTCCAAATCCATATCGATCACCGGGTCCGCCGAGTTGAAGAAAGCCACCTGGCCGCGGTTGATCGTGTACTTGTTGCCGAAGAAATTGATTTCGCCCTGATTCACCGTCACCCGTCCCTGCACCAGCGGACGCACCGGACTGCCGCGCAGTCGCAGGTCGGCGTTGGCCTGCACGTCGCGCGTCAGCGAGGTCTGCAACTCCACATTGGGCGCGGTCTGTATGCGCACATCGAACTGCATGTTGTTCAGGAAATCGTTGCTCGAGGCCTGCGGTGAAGAGTCTCTACCAGACTGCGCCAGTATCGTTCCAATGTCGGTGCGCGGCGTAAAGCCGCTTCGCACAATCGAAACATTTCCGCTCAACAGGCTGTGCGCCGAACTGCCGGTCAGCCCCAGATTGAAGTCCGCCACCGTGCTCACGCCCTCCGGATACCGCAGCCTCACCTTGTTTGCCGTAGCCAGCAACCGGTACCGCAGGTCATCGCCCGCCGATTCCACAAATCCGCTCAGCGTGATGGTTCCGCCGCCGCTTTCGCCCGTCAGTTTGTTATCGATGGTGGCGCGCTTGTTGATGAACAGCACCGTGCCATTCACTTTGTCGAGCCCATTGGGAACATCCTGCACAAACAGCGAAGCGTTCTTCAATTCCAGCTTTCCGAACAGTTGCGGATCGCGCAGTTCGCCGCGCACTGTCGCGTCCATCGTCGCCACGCCAGTCGCCAGGATTCCCGAATCGAAGTTCTTCGCCACTTCCAGATTCATGGCCCCCTTCAATTTCAAATCCCATGGGCTACGGTCAAAGAACGAGAACGTTCCGCTCACGTCGATGCTTGTATCCTTGGCTACCAACTGCCCCGACCGCACCGTAATCGCGTTGCCATCGATGTCGAGCTGAATCGGTTTGGCATTCTTCAGCACCAGATCCTGCGCTGCTGCATTGGTCTCTCGAATGCGGCGCTGCGGTCGCGCCTCCACCGTAGCAACCGTGATCTTCCCCTTCCACTTCGAAGGATTCAACGCAGGCCCATTGAAGGCCGCCGATGCCGCGAGCACGCCCGATACCGGCCAGCGTTCCTTGTTCGCATCGGGTGGCTGCAAATCCTGCAGCGTGGCGAAAGATATCGGCGTAAAGTCCAGTTGCCCCGACCCTTCATAGTCGCCTTCCAATCGCCATTCACCCTTCAGCTTTGCCTTCGCACCGCTGATGGCCGCATCGGCCTGCAGGCTAAGCGTGGAGCCCCCGGTGGCAGCCACCAGATCCAGCGTGCCCAGCTTCTTGCCATCGAGCGAAAAATCCTTCACCGCCAGTCGCGCGTCCAGCGTGCGCAACTTCAACTGTTTGGCCTCGATCACACCGCTGCCGATGGCCCGCAATTCGCCTGTGCCATCCATCGCCCGTGGCAGATCGCGCACGATCTTCCAGTGCGAAAGTACAATTGCCGCACCCGTCACATCGAACTTCACCGCGCCCTTGCGATCGTAAGAACCCTTGAAGGAAATCTTGGATGTGCTCGCGGTTGCCACGCCTGAGATGATGTTGACCACGCCATCCGTGTAGTGCAAGTCCAACTCGATGTGGTCCAATCTCTCTTTTGCGATGACGCCATTATCGATCGTGACTTTGGCCTGCACGGCCGGGTCGCGTGGCGTGCCGATAATGTTCGCCGTACCGCTCAGCAGTCCCTCTGCATCGAGATCCACGTCTGCCTGCTGCAGCAACTCAGCCACGGGTAGCCCGCGCATCGAAAGTGCCGCCGACATCGCTCCCGCCTCATCCAGCTTCCAATCCTTCAATGGCAGCACCGCATTGCCGCTCGCCTGCAAACCGTTCTCGCTTACTACAATTCGATTGGCTTTGAACGTGGCCGGCGTTACGTCGGCGTCAAAAGTGAGCGTGCCGTACTGCCGCTCATCAACTACGAAATTGTTCAGCGCAACCTTGCCCGTTATGTGCGGCGATTTCAAATCGCCTGTCACTACGCCATCGAATTTCGCTGTCCCGTTCTTCAGCTCGATGGGCAGCCCATCCGGCAAATCCACCGCAGCCAGCGTCAGCGCCGGCAGCAGGTCCTTCAAATCCTTCGATGAAAAAGCAACGCGCAACGCTTCGTTCAATGTGCCCGAGGCCGTGATCCGCGTCGATGGTGTGGAAACATACGAATCCGTGAGTTGGATCGCATTGGCCTTCTGTACGAAATTGAAATTCACAAACCCTTCCAGTGGAATCGCTCCAGTAGAGGGCACAATCGATAACTGCGCATTCACGTTCGCATCCTGCACCTGCGACGCAATGATCGCGCCTGACGCATGCACCGGACCGCTCACCAGGCCGCTCCACGCAAGCTTGCCCTTTGCCTGATCGGGGTTCAGCTCTTCCAACGACACGTCTGTGATATTTCCGTCAACCGTGAAACGGCTCATGGCCCGCAGTTCAGCGCTGCCCTTGAACTCGCCCTCCGGAGACGACGCTGACAGCTGCGATAACTTGATCAAATCCGGTGAAAGCGCCACCGTGGATTCGATCGTAATATCGCGGAACATCGCTCCACCGGCGCGCAACGTAAGCCCCGCGCCAGAAGCTTTGCCCTGAAAGCCGTAATCCGAACCCTTCCAATGCAGTTTTCCATCCACCTTCGCCGTGCCCTCTGCCGCGCGGCTGTGAATATATCCGGCAATCTCGCCGATCGATACCTTCCCCGCAACGTCGAACTGCCCTTCCATGTCCGGGAACGGAACAATCACGCCGGACAATGTCGCCGACGATTGCTTCGTGCCAACCCGTGCGTACGATAGCGTAATTTTCTTCTCGCCGATGACAATACCCGAGTCCACATGCAGTGCGATCGTTTCGATCTTCCCAGCTTTCACCGTAAGGTTTTCCGAAGCCACTGTACCCACGTACCTTCGGCCCGCCTTCTCGAAGTCCAGTTTCAGACTGAGATTTTCGCCATGCACGGTGAGTGGATATTTCTGCTGCGCATAATTCACCATGCCGTCATTGACCTGGAATTCATTCACCGCCAGGTTCACAACTTCTTCCAGCGGATTCCTGCCACTCTCCTTCGCTGCCGCGGGCTTGGGGATGTTGTTGCTGCCATCGGCGGCCACAATGATGTTGACTCGCGGGCTCTCCACCGTCAGCTTTTTCAAATCCACTTTGCGCTCGAAAATCGAAATGATTTTCAAATCGGCCTGCACCGCCTTCGATGCAAACAACGGCTGCTCGGCCTCGCTTTCCAGGCCGTGCAGCACCAGCCCATTCAGCCGCGCCGCGCCCGTCGCGTAATCAAAATCAAACGACTTCATTTCCACCCGCGCGCCGGTCGCCTTCTCGATCGCCGCAATCGCCGTAGTGCGGACCTTTTCCCCTACCCATCCCGACCGCACCGCGAAAAACGCCACCGTTGCCGCCACCAGCAGCAGCGCCAGAACCGCAATGGAAGTGTTCCGCAGCCACCTCACCGGAAGCTCTCCTCGCGGATTTCGACGCGCGTCAATATGCGCGCTTCCTTCAGCCACCGGTCCAACGACTGGTCTACGCGCTCATCGATCAGCTCTCGCTCCAGCGTTTCTCGCGAATCTTCAAACGGCGGCGCCGTCTTCCCCGCGTACTTCTTATCGTGGAATTCACGCACCTCACTCTCATTCACCTGCACAGCCGGACGGAAGCGATAATCGGTGAATCGCAGCGCCCGCAGTTGCAGCGAAAAATGCCGCAGCAACTCTTCTTCGCTGATGCCATAGCGCTTCAACAACTGCTGCCATTCTGGTTCTGAAACAGCTCGCGCTTCGCGTGTCTCGCGCAGCATCTTCTCCGTCTCCCAAATCTCCGGCTGCGGATAGCGGCTGATCTGCGCCTCTTTGCGGATCAACTCCTGTTCAATGATTCGCTCGGTGGTCTTGCGCCTCGATGCGGCGCTCAGGTCTACCGGCGTGCCGTTAAGAAACGCCGTGATTCGCGTCTGCCGTACAATCTCGCTCTGCGTGATGACCTGGTTTCCCACTGTTGCCACCACGCGGTCGATGATCTCGCCCCGCGCGAAGAGCGCCGCAGTCAACAGGACGGCCGCTACACGTGCTCGCATCAAAACGCCTGCCCCAACGAGAAATGGAATTGGAACCGGTTGATGCGCTGCGCAATCCTCACACCCTGGCCCAGCAGCAATTGATCCTGCGTGCCGCTGAACCCTTCAAAGCGCGGTGAATTCGGCGCAAATGCGAAGTCTACGCGAATCGGTCCAACCGGTGTGCGGTATCGAATTCCGAAGCCTACTGCCTGCACCATGTAATCGAAGTCCGTCATGTTGCGTTGATCGAATCGGAACGAAATCTTCCCAAGACTCGAATACACGTTGCCCGCATCGTGGAAGAGTACGCCGCCAATGCTGTCGCCGATCAATGGGAAACGCAATTCAATCCCGCTCACCAACAGCGCTTTTCCGCCGATTGGAAACCCTGTAATCGGATCGCGAGGCCCTGCTTGATTGTCCGGAAATCCGCGGTGCGAGTTCGCGCCGCCCGCAAAGAACCGCTCCGGCAGCGGGACGTCCAACGGAGTGTCCGCGGTACGCAGGCTCGACAAAATCCCGAACGTCGTGGTGCGTGCAAAATACACGTCCTTCGTCAGCCGGTGATAGGTCGAGTTGCGGAACAACAGTCGTCCAAACTGCGACTGCGAACCCAGCGCGCTCGACGCAAAGCCTACGTCCACCGTGTTGTAAACGCCGCGCCGCGAATCGATCGGATCGTCGCGCCGGTCTTGAATGAACGTCGCGCCGATGATCCCCAGTTGCACCGGTTGCGACAGCAACGGAATCAGGTCGGGCGTGATCTTTAAGCTGTTCGAATCCACGCTTACGCGGCGGTAGGTAAGCCGGTACTGCACAGTGATCGACCGCGAAACTTTGTCACCCAACTGGACCGTGCCTTCCTGCCTCTTCGCCGCGAACGTTCGCACGTCGCGCGAATCGTCGTACACGCCGGTCAGCGTCAGGTTCAACCTCTCGTTGCCCGTGAATTGGGGAGCCAGGTACGTGACCGTGGCGCGGCGTTGAATATCGGATATGCGTGTCTTGATTCCAAATGTGTGGCCCAGGCCCAGGAAATTCGTGCGGCTCAAGCCCAGCGAAACGCGCGGACTAAAGCCGGTTGAGCCCACCGGTGCGTCGAAGTTCGTACCGCCGGAACTGCCGATGCGCGCGATCTGCGCACCGAATCCGGCGCTCCACGAATAGCGGCTTGCCTCTTCCAGGTTGTATAGAATATTCTTCTCCCGCTCTTCTCCCTCCGGGTTTTGAATCGCCATATCCACCTTCGCGAAGATGCCCAGATCGTACAACCGGCGCTGGCTTTCCGTCATCTTCTGCTGCGATATCGGATCGCCAGGGTGCAGGTTGATACGGCTCCGCACCAGTTGTTCACTGGTGCGCGAAAGCCCGGAAACAATCACTTCACGCACAAACCGCCGCGGCCCTTCCTTGATTGCATACACCATATCTACGGTATTCGGCTGCGAGCCAGGCTTCTCTGAATACTCAAAAGTGGAATCGGGAAAGCCGCTGTTGAAGAAGTAGTTCAGAATCGTCTCGCGGTCCGTAGCGATGTTCTGCGGGCTGTATGGCTGGCCTGTCATCGAATTCAAAATCGATTGCACATAAGGCAGATCCTTCGGATTGATGCCCGTCAGTTCCAGGTTCGATACCAGCACCTGCGCGCCTTCTTCGATCTCTACGAACACCGCCACATCCAGTTCCTTGCCCTGGTAGTTCTGCTCGATGCGCCGCTTCACCTCCACATTGATGAAGCCGTTGGAGCGGTATAAATACATGATGGAATTTAGATCTTTTCGCAGCATCGATTCGCTGTACCGTCCATTGCGGTAGCGCAGCCAGTCTGCCGGCAGAATGCTGAACCGGTCGCGAATTGTCCGCGCATCGAAATACTTGTTTCCGGTCACTTCCAGATGCACTAGTTTGTACCGGTCGCCGCGGTCGATTGTGTACCGGATCAGTTGCTCTTGCGGGCTGACCTGTTCCGTGTCGAAGTCCACACCCGCGTCGAAGTAGCCGCTCGATTGAAAATACTCTGTGATGTTGTTCCGGCCTTCCACCAGCAAATCGCGGTCCACGGCACGCTCTTGAAACACGGGCACAAGTTGCTTCAGTTTACCCTTGGAGATCTTCGCTCCGTCAGCCTTAATGTGCACCTGCGGCCCCGCATCCACGTGAATCGTCGGCGCAGCCGTGTTGGTCTCCGCATCGTACGTCATCTTTTCCAGCGCGACCCGCGCCATCAAGTGGTCCTTCTTTTGATACATGGCCCGGATGCGCTCCACACCACTTTGCACGCGGCTCTCCGTGATGCTCTGATAACCGAACATCCCGAGCAGTCGCTTCCATCGCGCCGCCGCAATCACCTTCTCCAGCGGATGAACCAGGTTGCCGGTAATCACGGGCTCTGCGAATCGAGCCCGCTTGCCTGCTGTAATGCCGATCTGAATATCCACCTGCTGCGTGGGCTTGTCATAGTTGTAGCGAGGCGTAATACTCGATAGAAAGAATCCGTTGTTGCGCAGCACCAGTTCCATGTTGCGCGACGCCGAAAGCAGATCGTCTTCGGTAAACTCCGACCCCAACAACATCTGCGTGCTGCTTTCCAGTTGGCCCGCATTCGGCGGATCGGGCACGCCGCTCAGCGTGATCCCGCCCACGAACCACGAAGGTTCCGTCTTGAAGGTAAGTACGATCTCATCGCCGCGCAACTGCGCGTCCACGGCTATGTCGCTATACCGCCCGGATGCGAACAGCTTCTCGATCGCTTCGCTGACTTTGATGAGTTCGAACGCATCGCCCTGTGCCAGCGGCTGGATGAAACGCAGGTACGCTTTGGAAAGCGGCTGTTCTTCGGGTTCGTACCGGATTTCCGCGATGCGTTTTCCCTGATAGCTTTCCCCTTGTGCGCGCAATTCCGCACGGGGGGAAACCATCCATAAGGCAAGCATCGCCACTAGCCCGGGCAGGGCCGGCGCGCGCTTGCAGAATCTGGGGACGCTGCCAACCACCGGTCGCGGCCGCGCCGAGCTCCGTTGCCCGGGCGATTTCCTAAACAGGATGCCGCGTTGATTGGCCACTGATACTCATGATACCGCAATCATTGCTACCATTCGATTGAATGACATCGTCAGAACGCGAGCGTTACTCGCGGCAAATCGTATTTTCCCCGCTCGGCGAACAGGGCCAGCAGAAGCTTTTAGATGCACACGTAGCCATCGTCGGTTGTGGCGCGCTCGGAACATTTCAGGCCGGAGCACTGGCCCGCGCCGGCATCGGGCGCCTCACGCTGATCGACCGCGATTACGTGGAGCTCAGCAACCTCCAGCGCCAATGGCTCTTCGATGAAGCCGACGCCCGCGAAGGAATGCCCAAAGCCGCCGCCGCCGCGCGAGCCATAGGACGCATCAACTCAACCATCGCGGTAAACCCCGTTGCCGCCGACTTGACTCCACACAACATTGAAGACCTGCTCGCTGAAGCAACCCTGATTCTCGATGGCACCGACAACTTCGAGACCCGCTACCTGATCAACGATTTCTGCATCAATAACGATGTCCCGTGGGTCTACGGCGCCGCCGTTGGTAGTTATGGGCTTACCATGCCCGTGCTTCCCAATCGAACCGCGTGCCTCAAATGCCTCTATCCCGACCCGCCCTCCGGCGCGCAACCGACCTGCGAAACTGCCGGCGTGCTCAACACCATCACCACCATGATCGCCGCGCTGCAGGTGGCCGAAGCGACGCGCATCCTCGCCGGCCAAGCAACGCCTCCGCGCATTACGACAATCGACGTGTGGAGCGGCGCAGTGCGCCAGATCGACCAGCCCGCGCGCGATCCGCAATGTCCAGCCTGCGGCCTGCGCGACTTCCGGCATCTCGAAGATCGCCGCCGCATTCCCATCAGTCTCTGCGGCCGCAACGCAGTCCAAATCCACGAACGTTCGCGCCCGCTCGACCTGCAGGAACTCGCCACGCGCCTCGCCCCGCTCGCCCAGGTCCGCGCCAACGAATTCGCCCTGCGCTTCTTCCCCGAACCCTACGAACTGACCATCTTCCCCGACGGCCGGGCAATCATTAAGGGCACCATCGACATCGGCATAGCCCGCAGCCTCTACGCCAAATACGTAGGGAGTTAATGCCCCTACCAGGCAGACATTGGATGTCCATGGGTGGCGCAGGCGATTCGCCTATGCAAAAACTAACTCAATCCCCGTGTCTAACCCACTCCACATTGAAATGAGCATGCTTAATCGCCTGCTGCGACCGCTCCGGATAAAAGCTGTAAGTAGCATGCAACGACCCATCCATAGCCTGAATAATCGAAGGATAGTGATACTGCCCAGCCCCCGTCTCCCGCTTATCCAACTCCAAATGCCGCTTCCATTTCCAAGTCGCCCCCTCGTCATCCGAAAGCGAAACCGCCAACGAATGCCGCCCCTTCTCCAGGTCGTTATAGATCATCGCCCAGGTCCCATCGCGCAATGAAATCGCCTCCATGCCCGACCCCGGATTCGGAATATCCGTATCCACCACAGGCGACCAAGTAATCCCCTCATCCTTCGAAAAACTCGTAGCCACGCGCTTCGGAGGCGGCCCGTTATCGCGCATATAAGCCACCAGCGTCCCGTCCTTCTTGCGCACCACGCTAGGCTGAATCGTGCCATAACCAACCAGCGGCTCGCTCGTCGTCCAGCTCTTCCCCCGATCATCCGTAATCGCCATCATCGAATAATCCACGCCATCCGAATACAGCGGCACAATGATCCGCCCGCTCGGCAACTCCAGCGGATGCGCCCGCGTCATCCATCCCATGCGGATGAAATACTTGTCCAGACTGCGCTCCACCGCCTTCTTCCAGAACGGCGACTCCTCAATATGCGGTTCCGCCGCCGCCTTCACCTTTGCCGCATAATTGCGCGGAATGAAGTGCATCGTCTCGTTCACTTCCCACTTCGGGTCCGCCTTGTAGTCCGCTGAGATGCGGTACTTCATCAGCGCCGTGTGCCACTCATTCGCCAGAATCACCGGCCACAACAGCCACAGCTTCTTCTTCGAATCGACAAACATCGCCGGATTCGTGTCCGGAAACCCCGGCGTATCGGCCAGCGTAATGCGATTGGTCCACTGCTTCGCCCCCGCCTTGAGCCGCGCGCCTTCCACCTTCACGTCATCGGCCGTGCGTTCGCCCGACCCGTTGTACCAGCACACATACAGGTCCTTATTCGGCAACTCCACCACGCACGACGAATGGTTGTGCAGTTTCTCCAGCGGAATAATCAGCTCCGATTCCAGAAACGGCTGGGCCGCAAATGCCGCCGTCATCGTAAATGCAAACAAACTCAGTTTCATCATTTTTCCTTTTGAAATCTCACCAAGCCATTCGGATAGTCTATCGTGGTCACAATTTGTTCGAGCGTCGGAAAGCCAATCAATCCCGAAATCTCCGTCCCTACCGATTTGTTCAAGTTTTGGAATTCAAACGCCATGGCTTCCCGATTCGCCCAATGAAAACCGGCAAACAACAGGTCCAGCCCGCGCGCCACAACCGGGCGGTCCACGCGCCCTGAAACGCCCGTCAATTGCACGTTTCCCGGCGCTGTGTACACACGCGCCGCCCGCGCCAGCGCGAGCGAAATCATGTTGCTCGACGCGCCGGAATCGATCAGAAACCAGCCGTTGGTTTTCCCGCCCGCCACCGTATCCACCAGCAGCAGATGGTGGAAGGCTCGTACCTTCGTGAACTCTTCCTCTCCCGATGGCACCACCGCATCGCCTTCGCCATCCATCGCCCTTCGCAGATCCAAGCGCAGTATCCGCCGCGGCCCATCCAGTGTTGCCACAAACTCATTGAACAAACTCGACCCCATCAGCCCCGCGCTTGTGCCCGTCGACTGTTTATCGGAAATCGTCACCGGAACATCTTTGTAGTGCAGCGGGCCAATCTGCAACGATTCCGCTATCCCCATGCTCGCCGTCTTCCATCCGCCATCGCCCACGCCACTGAGCCGGCTCGACGCAATCGGCTTCACGCCAAGCCGCATAGCCAGCTTGCGCGGAATCGTTATGCCGCCCGCGCCGGTATCGAACAAAAGCGTCTCGGCCTTGCCGCCATTGATGGAGATCGCAATTCCAAACCCGCGCGTCTCCACCAGGGATAAGCGCACCACCGCCTCCTCCGGCGGATCCGTCAGCGTCGCCGACTTCAGTCCCCCGGTCGTTTTCAGAAAGCTTATACGATTGCGCGCATCGATCAGCTTCTCCTGATCTTCTTCGATTCCCAGCAACAGATACCGCTCCAAGGCGGCGACTTCATCGAGATAGTCCTCTTGAACATCCGCCCAGTCGCGCAGGATCTCCGGGTCATCGGAGTCCGCCGCATACGCCCGCCGGATCAGCGCCTCCGCCGTCCGATGCATCTTCAGCGTAATGTTCAACCTCCCCAGTCCCAGCAGCGCCCGCGCACTGCCCGCATCGCAGGCAAGCGATCGAACATAACTGGCCTTCGCCGTTTCAAACAATCCCAGCCGGAATTGTGCGTCGCCAGCCGTCGCGAGCAATACAGCATCGCACGCACGCCCAACCATCAGGCGGTTCGCCAACTCCAACGCCTCCGCCGGCTTGTCCTTCCTCAGCAGCGCTCGCACGTCAGACTGAGCGAAGAGGGGTAGGGTCATCAAAAGCCCAAACAGGGCCGGGGCAGCCCAATATCCTACCAGGACCTCACGCCTTACCCGCTGCGCCAAGCTCCGTTGTTTGGGCGAGTTCCATAAGAACCTCAACCGCATCGAATCACACCCTGCGCCGCCAAGGCGTCAATCCGCGCCTCGTCCAGACCTGCACTCAACAGCACTTCCCGCGTGTGCTCGCCCAACAGCGGAACCGCCGCGGCTTCCGTCATTGGCGTCTCCGCGACCTGCAAAACCGGAGTCACGCAAGCATCGTGGGCGGCCCAGAACACGCGCCACTCCGCGTCCGTCTTCTCCGCAAACCGCTCCGCGATCGCAGCAATCACCGCCGTCTGCCGTGGCTCTTCCGCGAACTGCTCGCAGCACAACTCTTCGCACCCAAGAGCCGCGCACAGCGCTTGCCAAAACTTCGGCTCCAGCGCGCCCACCGCGAACCACTGCCTGTCGCTCGATTGATATACGTTGTAGCAGGCATAGCGTCCAGTCAGCAGTTCATTCGAGCAACGCATCTGCCGGCCCGTCGCCTTTTGCCATGCCTGCGGAATCGTCATCAGAGCAGCAATCCCCGCCGTCATGGAGACATCGATGAACTGCCCCCGGCCCGTGCCCGACCGCTCCAATAACGCCAGCAGAATTCGATTCACCGCCTGCAAAGTGCCGCCCGCCAGGTCTGCCAGCTGAACCCCAGGAATCACAGGCATTCCAGAGCGTACGGTGTTCACGCCAAGCAGGCCCGCCATGGCGATGTAGTTGATGTCGTGTCCGGCTTTTCCGGCCATCTCGCCCATTTGTCCATAGCCCGAAATCGAAACATAAATCAGCCGGGGATTCCGTTCCGCCAGCGTATCGTAATCCAGCCCCAACCTCTTCATGGTGCCCGGCCGGTTGCCTTCCAGCAAAACATCGGCACGCGCCGCAAGTGGCAGAAAAGCCTCCCGGCCACTCGCATGTTTCAGGTTGATCGCAACGGACTTCTTGCCGCCGTTGGTCTCGAGAAACACCGCGCCAACGCCATCAATCAGTGGAGCCATCGTGCGCGCGTAGTCGCCAACCACAGGCTCTTCAATCTTGACGATCTCCGCGCCCTCCGCCTGCAAAGCCGCGCTGGCGGCCCCGCCGGGCAGCAAGCGAGTCAAATCGAGAACGGTAATTCCACTCAGTGCGTTCACGAAATAATGTCTTTGATCACCGTGCCTGCCACGTCCGTCAGCCGGTAATCGCGTCCGCTATAGCGATACGTCAACCGCGTGTGATCGATGCCCATCTGGTTCAACACCGTCGCATGCAGATCGTGCGGATGCACTCGCTTCTCGACGGCCTTAAAGCCGAAATCATCCGTCGCTCCATAAGCGATGCCGCCTTTGAAGCCGCCTCCCGCAACAAGCGCCGTGAAGCCCGGCACGTTGTGATCGCGCCCGTTGCCCACCTTTTCCAGGCCGCTGTTCTGGATCATCGGCGTGCGTCCGAACTCGCTGGCGATCAGCACAACGGTCGAATCGAACAGCCCGCGCGATTTCAAATCTTCGATCAGCGCAGCAATCGGCGCATCCGCTGCGGCAGCCAATTTCGCGTGAATCAAAATATCGTCGTGACTATCCCAGGGCTGAAAATTCCCGAAGTAGACCTGCACCATGCGCACGCCCTTTTCCACCATGCGCAGCGCCATCAGACATCCGCGCCCGAAGCTGCCTTCGCCATACCGCTCGCGAACATGTTCAGGTTCCTTGCGAATGTCGAGCACCTCCGGCGCTTCCATCTGCATGCGATAGGCAACCTCCATCGATTGGATGCTCGCTTCCAGTTGAGGCTGCTTGCCCAACTGCGCCAGATATTGCTTGTTCAACTTGTCGAGCAGGCTCAACTGCCGCTCCTGCTCCGCCGCGCTCAATGTGGTGTTGCGAATATTCTGCACCAGCTTTTCCGGCAGCGTCTCCTCATTGTGAACCTGCACGCCCTGAAACTCTGCCGGCAGAAACGCCGAATCCCACAGTTGCGAACCGCCAACCGGAAGGCCTGGCGACAGCACCACAAAACCTGGCAGATTCTTGTTCTCGCTGCCCAGCCCATACGTCAGCCAAGATCCCATCGATGGCCGCCCCGGCAGCCCGTGACCGCAGTTCATCATCAGCATCGAAGGCTCATGGTTCCCGCTGTCCGTATACATCGAACGGATCACGCAGAAGTCGTCAATCTTCTCGCCCACTTTGGGAAAGATCTCGCTCACTTCCAGTCCGCTCTTGCCGCAATGCTTGAACGCGAATGGCGACTTCATCAGATTGCCCGACGCGCGATCGGTCTTGATCTTCGGCCCCGGCATCGGTTCGCCGTGATGCTTGTCGAGCTCCGGCTTTGGATCGAACGTATCGACCTGCGACATGCCGCCGTTCAGATACAGAAAGATCACGTGCTTCGCCTTCGCCGGAAAGTGCGGCGCACGCGACGCCGCGCCCAGCACGCCCGCAAAGCCGGCCATGCCGAATCCGCCGCCCATGTATTTCAGAACATCACGCCTATTCATATAGACTCCTTACGGCACCGCGCTGAACTCGCTCGAAGCCAGCAACATCTGCACATACTGATTCCACGCCTGCCCGCTCTTGGTCAAAAACTCCTCGCCGATGCGAACCTCTTCCGCCGAGGCCGCGCGTGAATACAACAATCGATATGCGGAATTGATTCTATCGCCCGCCGCGCTTCCGTTCAATCGGCCCACGATCGCCTTGGCCCGCGCCGCCACAAACGCGCTATTCATAAAGTACAGCCGCTGCAGCGGACCCACCGTCACCACGCGCTGTTCGCTCGTAATGTTCGAGTTCGGAAAATCAAACAGCGACATCGTTGGATCAGGCGCCGTGCGCGCAACCGTCGCATAAACAGTTCGCCGCAAATTCTTCTCCGTCATGTCTGCCGCCGGCCCGCCCGCCTTCGCGTCGAGCTCTCCGGAAACCGTTAACATCGAATCGCGCAGCGCTTCGAAATCCAGGCGTTGCCGCAAATTCATCCGCCAAAGCAAACGGTTCTCCGGATCCTTCGCCGCGGCCGTATCATTCATCGCTGCGCTGCGCATGTAGGCCTTCGACAGCATGATTTCGCGATGAAGCGCCTTTACTGACCAGCCACTATCAACAAACTTCTTCGCCAGATAATCCAGCAACTCAGGATGTGACGGCGCATCCCCAGTCGCCCAAAGTTGCTGGCCGTGCGCACCAGTCCTTGTCCGAAATGCAGCTGCCAGATACGATTCGCCATCACTCGCGCCGCCAGTGGATGCGCGATGATCGAGTCAGCCAACTCCAATCTGCCGCTGCCATTCTTGAACGCCGGCTGTTCGCCCGATGCCAGGCAACTCAGAAATCGCCGCGGCGCTTCTTCGCCAGGATTCTTCGCATCGCCGCGAATGGCCACGCGAATGTTCGCCGGCTTCTTGCCTTCGCGCACCGCATGAACAAAGGGATACTGCGCAGGCGCGGCCTTTTTGGTCGCCGCGTAAACCTCTTGCAAGCGCTTCACCTCATCGCGCCACTCCTGGCCCATCCAGCGTGCGATATTCTTCTCGCCGTAAAAATACACGCCGCCCTTGAAGTCCAGGAAGTCCTTCTTATAAGCCTCCGACGAAAGATCGCGCCACAAATAGTATTGGTGGATCTCCAGCGATTCCAGGTTCGTGTACTGCCGGATCGATTCCGTACGCACGCCCTTCTCGCCGCCCATCTTCACGTAATTGCGGTCTTCCATCCGCCGCCGTTCCTCGTGCACACCAACGATGAACTTCTCCAACTCCGCAGCCACGCGCTGCACTTCCGCCAACGGCGCATCCGGCTTCAGATCAAAATAGGGCTTTAGGAAATCATGATCCTTGCGCGGGTCTTTCAAATATTCAACCCATCGCGTCAGAACTTCCGCATCCAGCTTGTCCTCTTGCGGCAAGCCGTGCGCCGTCTTCCACGTCGCCACTAAATACCTCGCCGTCTTTCGCGCTAATGACTCGCTCAACTCCGCCGAGCGCCTCTGCACAAAGGTATCGAGTTCATACTTCGCGTCCTCGATCTTCTTCTGGTGCGCGGCAAACGCATCAACCGTCGCCGCATCAGCCAGCGGATGCTGATAGATCTCACTGCTGCGGAACACGCCCTGCAGCGAATAGAAATCCTTCGTCGGAATCGGGTCGAACTTGTGATCGTGGCACTGCGCGCAAGCCACAGTCAGACCTAAGAAGACACGAGTTGTCGCATCCACGCGATCGTCGCCCTGCGGCCCCAACGCATGAAAGCCCATCGCCGGTCTCAGTTTCTCGTTATCGGTTCCAGGCATCACATCGGCCGCCAACTGCGCCTTCACGAACACATCGTAAGGCAGGTCATGATTGAAAGCCTCGATCACCCAATCCCGATACCGCCACGAATTCGCAAACGGCGTGTCGCGATTCGCGCCCAGTTGTCCATCCGAGTAGCGCGCCAGATCCAGCCAGTAACGACCCCAACGCTCGCCATACTGCGGCGATGCCAGTAGCCGGTTGACCAACTTGGCATACGCGTCCTTCGTCGAATCCTTCATATACGCATCGGTATCTGCCGGTGTTGGCGGCATACCAATCAGATCGAAGTACACTCGCCGCATCAGCGTCCGCTTGTCCGCTTCGGCATTGGCTTTGAGCCCTGCCGCAGCCAGACCCTTCTCAACAAACGCATCGATTGACTCTTCGCCCGAACTCTTCAACGGAAGAAACGCCCAGTGCGAAGCCGCCTGCGTGGCACCCGCATTCGCCGCAGGCCACATCGCACCGCCGCGGACCCACTCCCGCAGCACCGCGATCTCATCCACGGAGAGCTTCCCATTCGGCGGCATCTTCAACCGCGCATGCGTCTGGGCCACTGCCTGAATCAGCAAGCTCTCCTCGGGCTTGCCTGCCACAACAACTGCGCCCGACTTGCCGCCCTTCATCACAGCCTCGCGCGAATCGAGCTTCAGTCCGCCCATCCCTGCCTGCGAATGGCACGGATAGCAGTTCTTCGCAATCACCGGTCGCACGCTCATCTCAAAGCGCTCCTCTGGACTTTGAGCGAACGCCGCGCCCAGCGCAAGAACGGAAATGGCTTGGATTAACACTTCCTCATATTATTTGATTTTCATGTATGTATCCAAATCGCAACCATCGCACGGGTCTGTACGTTCTACATGTCAGGGAGACTTGACCATGATCAGGAAAGCGATAACAACATGCTTTTTGCTTGCCACTCTCGGCCTAACTACTGCTTGTGCTGAGCGCCCGTATGAGGTGCGAACGCCGCCGCCTCCGGCCCGCTACGGTGCAGTCGGTTATGCCCCCGGCCCAGGCTACGTGTGGTGCGATGGATATTATGATTGGCGCGGCGGCCGCTGGTTCTGGGTCAACGGATTCTGGAACCGCCCGCCTCGTGCGCGCGCTGTGTGGATCCCTGCGTTTTGGGAGCCGCATGGCCGCGGCTACAAGTTCCATCGTGGAAAGTGGCGATACTAATTTCAGCCGGAAGGCAGTACACTAAAACATAACCTATGTTTCGTGTATTGGCGCTTGGGCTTATTATTTTGGCCGCCTTGTGCGCGCAAAGGGTCGATCCAAAGCGCGCCAAGGCGGCCTACGATCAAGGCGTAAAGCTCGCTGAAAGCGGGCAGACCAATGCGGCGCTGGAGTCACTCACCACCGCGATCCTCTACGACCCAACCAACTCCGCCCCCTACCGCGAGCGAGCCAGAGTGTATATCGCCATCAAGGATTACAAAAAGGCTCTGACCGACGCTAATGACGCAGCCCGCATCGCGCCCACTGATTGCGAGGCCTTTGCCTTGCGAGGCGAAATTCAGATGCTTTCGGGCAAGCCCGCGCAAGCTATCGAAGAATACGAGAAAGCTATCGCGCTCAAATGTGCCCGCGCCGCCGTCTACAACAACTTGGCCGCCGCCTACGCCAAACTTGGCCGGCACCAGAAAGCCATTGAGAACTACTCGCTCGGAATCAAGCTGCGGCTCGATAGTCCGGAACCCTACAAAGCGCGCGCCGAAGCGTATCTGGCGCTCTCGCAATACCGCGATGCGATCGATGACTTCGATCGCACCATCGCACTTCAGCCCGGCCGCGCCGAACTATACGTTGATCGTGGCTTTGCCTACGGCCAACTGGGCCTGTTTGCGCGCGGTATCTCTGATTTCGATCAAGCTGTAAAATTGGATCCCAACAACGCGCGTGCCTATTTCCTGCGCGGCGAATCGCACCGCTTCTTAAACGAGAACGAAAAGGCCATTGCCGATTTTACCGAGGCGATGCGCGCCGACCCCAAGGACATCAACACGATTCTTGCCCGCGCCCACTGCTACGTGCAAATCAATCAACCCGAAAAAGCATTGGCCGACCGTGATCTCGCCGTGCGCTTGCGGCCCGATAAACCGCAGCCATTGATCGCCCGTGGCGGCAGTTACCACTTAATGGGACAGCACGAAAAGGGCCTTGCCGATCGCACAAAGGCGATTGAACTCGATCCGAAAATGGCGGAAGCCTGGTTCGCCCGCGGCAGCGCCTACTTCCTGTTGGGGCAATACGAGCTTGCGCAAAAGGATTTGCGACAGGCCGTAAGTCTCGACCCGAAGAATCAGGACATACAGAATGTGCTGCGTAAGGCCCTCGAAAAATTGGACGAAGCGTCCCGCGCCTCCGCCGCTCCTCCTGCGCCGGAACCCGCGCCTGCTCCCGCTCCCGTTGTAGTTGCCGCAGCGCCACCACCGCCCGCACTCATCGTCAAAGAGGTTCCAAAACCGGCTGCGCCCAAACCCGCACCGGTGCCAGTTGCTCCTCCTGTCAAAACAGACGTGCCCTCGGCCAAGACAATTCTCGCCGGCTCCGCGCCAGCGCTTTCCGCTTCCGCCTACAACAACAAAGCTCGCGAGCTAATGAACGCCGGACAACTGGCCGATGCCATCGAGGTCTTCAACAAAGCGATCCAGTTGGACCCCAAGCTCGCTCTTGCCTACAACGGCCGCGGCTACGCCTACTTCCGGTTAAAGAAATTCAAGAACGCGTTTGAAGATTATTCGGCCGCCATCAAGCTCAATCCCAAGTACCTGAACGCCTACCAAAACAGAGCGGCCGCCTATCTCGCCACAGGCGATAAGGCGGCCGCAAAGGAAGATCAAGCCAAAGTAAAGGAACTCTCGAAGTAGGGCAGATTGGTAATCCAATATCGCTCACATTGACTAGAACGACGCGTGGCATTTGGGGTCTGACACCGTTTGTCGCCCGTATTTGCCGAAAATGGGCTGTCTGACCCCAAATGCCCTCCACCGCAATGTCCCAATGAATCGCTTACCAAATCGGAAGCTCGCCTCATCAAATCAATGTAAGCGACATTGATTTGGTAATCTGCTCGCCGAGTGGCACTCGCCCCGCTTCCTAAACCAGCGAGTGCCGCTTCACCGGCAACTCCCGAATGCGCTTGCCTGTTGCGGCAAAGATCGCATTGCAGATCGCCGGAGCAATCGGTGGCACGCCCGGCTCTCCCACGCCGGCCGGCGGTTCATTGCTCTGCACAATGTGCACGTGCGTTTCCAGCGGCGATTCATTCATGCGAGCCACCGGATAATCGTGGAAGTTCGACTGTTGAATCACCCCGTTCTTCGCCGTGATCTCGCCCATCATGGCGATGCTGGTTCCAAACACCGCGCCGCCTTCGAACTGCGCCTTCACGCGATCGGGGTTGATGATCGTTCCGCAATCGACCGCGATGTCCACGCGCGGAATCTTCACCCTGCCCTTGTCGTCCACTTCCACTTCCACCACCGCGGCAACGTAGCTCAAGAAGCTGCGATGCGCGGCGATGCCAAGTGCGCGGCCCTTCGCCGGCTTCTTGTTGGCCCAGCCTGAACGCTCCGCGGCAACTTCAATCACTTTGCGTAAGCGGGCCGTGTCCACTGGATATTTATCCTGCGTCATGGTGTTGTTCCAATACTTCATGCCCTCAGGATTGATCGGCACTTTGCGTCCCGGCCCAACCACGTCAAGCAGGAACTCAACACGGTCACGCCCAGCCGCCGCAGCCAATTCATCAACGAAGGAATGAATCGCGAACGCGTGATAGATGTGCGCCACGGAACGCATCCAGCCGATGCGCACATGGTTATCGGCCGGTCCATTCTCCGCACGATGATTGGCGATGTCGAACGGCAGATCCACCCAACCCATGCCCATTTCGAACTCCTGGCCATATTTGGCCGAAGGGTCGAAGGTGGAGCCGATCGTCGGAAACACGCTGCGTTGCAGCCATGCCGTGGGTCGTCCCTTGGCATCGACCGCTGCCTTCATGTACAAGCCAGCAACGGTGTGATAAAAGTCGAAACGGATATCGTCTTCGCGGCTCCACATCACCTTCACCGGCTTGCCCAACTTCTTCGACAGGATCGCTGCTTCGGCCACGTAGTCAGGCTTTGACTTGCGCCCGAACCCGCCGCCCAGCAGCGTCACGTTGCAGATGACGTTGCTCTTGTCGATGCCCACCGCTGCTGCCACCGTGTCCTGCACGGCCTGCGGATTCTGTGTCGCGGCATGGCAGATCACCTTGCCGTCTTTGTATTCAGCCACCGCTGCGGGTGGCTCCATCGGAGCATGCGAGAGCATCGGGACGTAGTAAGCGGCCTCGTGCGTCTTGGCGCCTGCGCTGAATGCGGCGTCCACATTGCCGATGTTGCGCACCACCTTCTGCGGCTGCCCCGCGGCATCCATCAGCGCCTTCTTGTAGGCTTCCGATTCGTACGAGTTGTGCGAGCTCCCGGTCCATTCAACCTTCAGCTTTTTGCGGCCCTGCATTGCTGCCCAGTTGCTGGTTGCGATGACGGCTACGCCGCCCAGCGCCTGGAAGTTGTGCGGCGGTTTGAAGCCATCGATCACCACAGTCTGCTGCACACCGGCGACCTTCTTCGCTTCGGCATCATCGACTGATTTGACCGAGCTGCCATACACCGGCGGATGCTCGATAGAGGCATAGACCATGCCCGGCATCGATGCGTCCATGCCGAACACACCTTTGCCGGTGACCAGATTGTCGAGGTCGACGATCGGCACGTCCTTGCCCATGTAGCGGAAGTCTGCCGCGGATTTCAGGTGCAGCTCTTCCTTCTTCGGCATCGGCTGGCTGGCCGCAAGCGATGCCAGTTCGCCATAGCCGAGTTTCTTGCCGCTCTTGCTGTGCACCACCTCATGCATCTTTGCCTGGCATTCGCCCACCGGCACATTCCACTTTGCCGCTGCGGCCCGTTCCAGCATCAAACGCGCGCTGGCGCCGGCTTCGCGCATCGCGTCGTAGAAATCGCGAATCGAGCAGGATCCATCGGTATTCTGATCGCCGAACTTCTTGTCGCCAATCGCCTGTTCAATCTTGACGCGCTTCCAGTCGGCTTCCAGTTCGTCCGCCAGCACCGTTGGCAGCACGGTGCGAATGCCGGTTCCCATCTCAGAGCGATGAGCAATGATGGTGATGGTTCCATCGGCATCGATGCCCAGATAAACGTTTGGATTCCAAGCCGAGGGCTTGGCTTCCAAATCCAGTGGCAGCACTTGCACGCCGAGCACAAGCGCGCTGGCCGAGAAAACTCCGCCGAGAAAATCACGCCGGCTTACATGTTGGACGCGGTTCATGCCTTCACCCCTGCCGCGATCTTCACGGCCTTGCGAATTCGTTGATACGTGCCGCAGCGGCAGATGTTGCCCGACATTGCCGAATCGATGTCCGCATCGGTGGGCTTCGGCGTCTTCTTCAATAGCGAAGCTGCCTGCATGATCTGTCCGCTCTGGCAATAACCGCACTGCGGTACGGCAATCGTCTTCCAGGCCTTCTGCACCGGATGGTCTCCATGCGCGCTGAGCCCTTCGATGGTGGTGACGGCTTTGCCCGCCAGGCTCTTCATCGTGGTGATGCAGCTGCGCGTTGCCACGCCATTGAGCAGCACCGTGCACGCACCGCACAAGCCGCGTCCACAGCCATACTTGGTTCCGTTCAACTGCAGCTCATCGCGCAGATACCACAACAGTGGCATCTCCGGATCGCCGTCGAATTGACGGTTCGTTCCATTGAGTTTGAGTTTAATCATCGTTGGCCTACAATTTCACAGTCTACACCACCGTGCGGCCGATATCATAAAGACATGGCTCGCATTGGTGACCGATGGTTCGCATGGCTCCTGGGAAAGGTGAGCGCGCATCATGACCGCCTGCTCGAAGACCGCAAGCGCCGCTTGTTCGAAGGTCTATCAGGGACAGTGGTCGAGATTGGTCCCGGCACCGGCGTGAACCTTCCCTACTACTCGCAGGACGTGCGCTGGATCGGTATCGAGCCCAACCCCTTCATGCACATGAAGACAGCTGGTGGTGAGTTACGGCTTGGTTTTGCAGAGAAAACGGGGATGCCCGATACCAGCGTGGACGCGGTGGTTTGTACGCTGGTGCTCTGCTCTGTCGCCGACCCCGCGCAATGCCTCACCGAAATCCGGCGGATTTTGAAGCCGGGCGGCCGGTTCCTGTTCGTGGAGCACGTTGCCGCGCCGCGAGGATCGATGTTGCATCGCATGCAGCGGCTCATCAAGCCGCTATGGGGATTCGCAGGCGGCGGTTGCGACCCCGCGCGGCATACGGCGGAAGTGTTGATGCGGGCCGGCTTCAGCCATGTGCAGATGGAAGAGTTCCGGCTGCCGCTGAGCATAGTGGCTCCGCACATCATGGGCGTAGCTTTCCGCTAATGTCTGAATGTAGGCTAGAATGACATTCTGCGGGTGAGTGCCACTCGCCCCGCTAATCCAGTGGGTACAAAGGCCGCCGCCTGTTCCGATAATCGAAATAACGCGGGTTATCGCTCGTCACACCCGGAGTATCGACCAACACAATGCGGGCCGCGATCGGCGCATACGCTGCGCGTGGCGCAACCACGCCTTTCACAATCAGAATCTTCTTCTCCTCCGGCTTGATGCCCAGGTGCAGAATCTGCTCCAGACTCATCGGCGCCATGCGCCGGCTGGTCAGAATGATCGTGTGGCCCTGCGCGGTTTCGACGACAACAGTTTGGCCCTGATCATACTCGCCCCACCCGCCATGGCGGACTTGGAGATCAACGAAGCGCCCATCCGTGATCGAACGAATCTTGCCCTGATAGGGACATGTCAAAGCCTGCACCGCTTCGGGATCATAAAGAATCACAAGCGCGTCGCGGCCGCCTTGGCGCAACACCTCGTCGAACAGAACAGTGGAATTAGCGGGGCTGCCAGCGCCGACGTTATCGCCAACGTCCATCAGCACGATTGGCGACTCTTGGCTGGCGAGTGCCTCGCGCACGGCTTCCTCAACCGATGGCAGTGAACCCGTCAACTCCTCGCGACGCGCCCACGCACGGTCCGCCATGAACTGCGCTGCGCGTTGAGCCAGCGCAGGGTCGCCATCGGCAACGGCCCAGAACGATGCGCCCATCTCTTCGACATCGGCGTAGTAGAAGCCCATTGCAATGCTCGCCGATAGAATCCCAGGCCACGTCAATACGTGCCGCAGGTCGTCATAAAGCAGCTTGGCCGGTTCCTCGGAAGTGTACTGTTTGGAGATCTGAATCAGCATCGGTGGCGTGACCAACGCCTGCACCGGCGCGATCTCACAGCGCAGCGTTCGCACCATCAGTGACGCCGCTTCCAGGCCGCGCTCGCGCTGATCGAGATGCGGATTGGTGCGATAGGCGACAGTGGCCGTTGTGAGCCCGATCATCCGCGGAGAGACGTTGGCATGCAAGTCAAGCGTTGCGATGATGGGCATCGCCGGTCCAACGCGCTCGCGGATGCGCCGCAGCAGTTCGCCATCGGCATCCGGGTATTGTTCACTCACCGTGGCGCCGTGCAGTGCGATGAGCAGCCCATCCAAGGAAGGGAGGTCCTGCAGAAGTTCGGCGGCGATCCGTTCGAAGCATTCCGCGGAGATGGTCCCGCTCGGAATAGCAAACGTCGCCAGCAGCGGGACGATTTCGAAGCAGCCCTCAAGCATGCCGCCCAGTTCGTGGTTTGTGCCGCGCCAACGTTCCAACAGCGCAGGTCCGCGTGTCAGGCTTGCCGCCACGAAGTCCTCGTACTGCGTGGGAGTGCCGAGGAACGTGTTCGATTCGTGCAGAAAGCCGGCAATGCCGACGCGGAATTTTGAAGGGTTCGAGTGCAAAGGAACATTATAGAGGAACCTTTGTACACTGAAGAGGATGACTCCACAACAAACCGCCGAGGGTCTCGGCATCAAATTCGAAACGCTCACGCCTGGATATTTGAATCTCTGCATTCGCTCTGGAAACCAGTTGCTCAGTTCGGGCCACGTCAGTTCGCTGAAGGGCAAGCTGGGTGCGGGCACTTCGACCGAGGAAGGTTACGCCGCGGCACGCGAATGCGCGGCCAAGATTTTGAACTCCGTGTGGAATGCCCACGGTACACTGGACGGCCTGCGCGTGATCAAAGTGCTGGGCTGCGTAAACTCCGCGCCCGACTTTATCGAACAGCATCTGGTCATCAACGGCGCGTCCGATCTATTGCATGAAGTCTTCGGCAAGACCGGCGATGGCTATCATGCCCGCTCCGCGCTGGGCTTTGTATCGTTGCCGACCGGCGCTGCGGTGGAAGTGGAAGTCATATTCGAGATCAAAAGCTAATGCCATCCCCCACATTGTTTTTCGAAACGATGGGCGCTTTCCAGCGCACAGCGGCCCTGCGTGCCGCCATTGAGCTGGATGTGTTCACTGCTATTGCCGATGGCCACACGACGGCGGTTTCACTGGGTACGCACTGCGGCGCATCGGAACGGGGCATGCGAATCCTCTGCGATTTTCTGACCGTCATCGGATTCCTGCGCAAGAAGGGCAACGAGTACGCTTTGACCGAGGATTCCGACGTTTACCTCAACCGCAATTCGCCCGTGTGCGTGGCTGCCGCCGCCGAATTCTCGGGCTCGAAGATGCAGCGCGAAAACTACGAAAACTTATCCGGGACGATCCGTCGCGGCGGCGTGACGTTGACCGAGTTGGGCAATACTGAAGCGGAGCATCCGGTGTGGGTGAAGTACGCCCAAGGCATGGCGCCTGTTGCAGCGCTGACCGCGCCTGCCATCGCGCGGCAACTTGGCGCGGAAAGCGGCGCGCCCATGAAGCTGCTGGACGTCGCGGCCGGGCACGGCATGTTCGGTATCGCCATCGCGCAGCAGAATCCCAATGCGCAAATCGTTGCGCTGGACTGGGCTCCGGTGCTTGAGGTCGCAAAGGGCAACGCAGCGAAGGCTGGCGTTTCGGAGAGATACGAAACCATCGCCGGCAGCGCTTTCGACGCAGAGTTGGGCGAAGGCTATGACCTGGTGCTGATCACCAACTTCCTTCATCACTTCGATCCGGCGACGTGCGAGGTTTTCCTGCGCCGCGTGCATCAGGCGCTGAAGCCTGGCGGTCGCGCGGCAACGTTGGAGTTCGTTCCGAATGACGATCGCGTCTCGCCTGCGCCCGACGCGATGTTCAGCCTGGTGATGTTGGCTTCGACCCCGGCCGGCGATGCCTACACTTTCAGCGAACTCGATCGCATGTTCGCCAACGCGGGCTTTTCCTGGAGCGAAGTGCACAGGCTGAAGGAGCGTTCCAGCGCACTGGTGATCTCAATTAAATAGCACGGCCAGTTTGAGCTTGAGTTCGTCCAAGTCGCTTCTCAGCGCGGCCACTTCTTCTTCGAGCTTTTGCAGCCGGTCAGGCGCCACATCCTTGGCCGGCGGCACGTAGACTTCGACGTCGCCCGATAGCAGATGGGTGAAGCGCGGCTCCTTGATGCCGGGCGCTTTCGGTAGTTCCTTCACCAGACCTTTCTCGATCATGCGGTGCAGGCAGTTCAACGTTGCATCCAGGTCTTCGAAGGCATGTAGGCGATTAGTGCGCTCTTTGATTTCGGCCAATGTTTGTGGGCCGCGCAGCAACAGCACGGCGATGACGGCCAGTTGCGGATTGCCCAGGCCCAGCATGTTCGAAGCATAATGCTCGTACTTGGTGACACGGCCTTCGGCACGCGCCGAGCCGGCCAGACGTTTGAGTCGCAAGTCTTCGAGTACGGAAAGAACGAACGACTCGTCGTAATGCACAATCGGCTCGCGGCTCGACTTCTGATTGCAGGCGTTGGTCAGGGCGTTGAGCGACTGCGGATAGTATTCGGGGGTCGCCATATCCTTCTCAATCAGCGACCCCAGAACGCGCGCTTCGGCTTCATTCAAAAAGATGTCCATCTTCGCCGTGCCTTAATCGTTGAACATGCCCTCAAACAGGATGCTGCTCAAGTAGCGCTCGCCGGAATCGGGCAGAATCACGACGATGGTCTTGCCTTCGAACTGCGGCTGCTTAGCCAGGCGGATAGCCACCGCAGCGGCCGCACCGCAGGAGATGCCGCACAGGATGCCTTCTTCGCGGGCCAGGCGGCGCGCCATCTCAATGGACTCTTCGTTGGTCACCTGTTCGATCTGGTCGACCATCTTCAGGTCGAGCGTATCGGGGATGAAGCCAGCGCCGATGCCCTGAATCTTGTGTGGACCAGGCTTCAATGCTTCGTGTTTCAACGTCTGCGTGATCACCGGACTTGCTGCCGGTTCGACGCCGACGGACAGAATATTCTTGCCCTTCGCTTCCTTGATGTACTTGCTGACGCCGCTGATGGTGCCGCCGGTGCCGATGCCGGAGACGAACACGTCAACCGCGCCTTCGGTGTCGTCCCAGATTTCGGGGCCGGTGGTTTTAAAGTGGATGGCCGGGTTGGCCGGATTCTTGAACTGTTGCAGCAGTACGTAGCGGCCGGGGTCGCTGGCCACCATCGCTTCGGCTTTGGCGATTGCGCCCTTCATGCCCATGGCGCCTTCAGTGAGTACGAGATTCGCGCCGAAGGCTTTGAGCACTTTGCGCCGTTCCATCGACATGGTCTCCGGCATGGTGAGCGTGATGGGACAGCCGCGCGCGGCGGCCACGAAGGCCAGTGCGATGCCGGTGTTGCCGCTGGTGGGCTCAACCAGTTCTTTGCCCGGAGTGAGCAGGCCGCGGCTTTCCGCATCCCAAACCATGGCCGCGCCGATGCGGCACTTCACCGAGTAAGCCGGATTGCGGCCTTCGATCTTGGCGAGTACCGTCGCCTTGGCGCCATCGGTGACGCGGTTGAGCTTTACGAGAGGAGTTCTGCCGATGCTGAGTGAATTATCCTGAAAAATCATAGTAGCCTCCTAAATCTCCCAGTTGGGAACGTACTTGGTTTGGCGCTCGCTCCACTTGCGTGCAAGTTCGGCGAACGAGGTCTGGTCAATCACTTGCGAAACCGCTTCGTCCACGCGGCTCCACATATCGCTGAAGGGGGAGCCTTCGACGCGCTTGGCTCCACTGCGTGCACCCTTCTGCCCTTCGACGTAGCGTAACACTTCGCCAACCGTGATGGAATCGGCGTTGCGTGCGAGCAGGTAGCCGCCTTCGGCGCCGCGGCGCGATTCCACAAAGCCGCCCTGCTTGAGGCCGGCGAGGATCAGTTCGAGGAACTTCTGCGGGATCTTCTGGCGGCGCGCGATGTCGGCGATTTTGATTGGGTGGTCGGGCTTTTGCATTGCGAGATCGAAGACAGCTTGCAGCGCGTACTCGCCCTTCACTGAGATGTTCATTGGTCGGTGACAATCGATTGTATCATTTGGCGGGGGCGGGGCGAGGTTTGCTACGATCTCACCAGAGTGCCTGAACAACCACATGCTGAAGCCGAAGTCCGTGACGCCGCCATCTGACTTCCACGGCCATCAACGCTCCAAAGCCATAATCCCGGCAGGCTTGAATCGGCGCACGATTATGCTCTTTGCACGCTGCCGAGTCTGGAAAATATCATAGGCCGATTGCATGCCCATTAACGTTTCCATCTTCGGCCCGAATGCTTTTTCAATACGGATCGCCATGTCGCCGTTGAGATCAACCTTGGCGTTGAGCAATCAGGACAGAGCCTGGCGCGACACGCCCAGCACTTTGGCGGCATTGGTAACATTGAGTCCATTGGCCTCTATGATTTCGGTCCGGATCACATCGCCTGGGTGCGGCGGGTTGTACATAGGCCTTCCTTCCTCCTGTTTGTCCGCTTCAATGTTTAGTGGATGGGTTGCGGGTTTGGATGAGGAGCCTTCAACGTCGCGACTCAAATCTTTGGGCAGTCGGATTTCCGCGTTCGTCCGAAAGAATCTTCCGCGCTGCCCTTTGCTGAAATCGTATTCTGGTTTCCTGTCGAACTCAATCCCTAAAGCAAATCCAGAAACTGATCCACCGACATACCGGCCGAGCGAATCAGTGAACGCAGCGTGCCTGGAGCAAGCTCGCGATGCTGTGGAACTGACAAACTTACCACACTGCCCTTCTTAATCAGAATGAGGTGGCTGCCGTGCTGGCGGTCTTTGATCCAACCCGCCCGCTGAAATGCCCTTACTGCCCGCTCTCCGGAAACATAGGGGAGCGCCGCCATTTAGGCTGGGACCTCGACCTCTCGTACTTCGATGGTCAGGGGCAAACCATTGGCTTCACGTGCAGCCAGGCAACCTGAGATCGCTTCTCGAATATTGTCGAGAGCTTCGGCTTCCGTCTGCCCTTGCGATACGCAACCCGGAATGGACGGACACTCGGCCACGATCATTCCGGTTTCATCCGGCTCCAATGTGACTAGAAGCTTCATAGCTAAATCTTATCGGTGTTTGCATGAGACGGCAAGCTGGCAGGAGCTGGCTGGAGAGACGCCAACTCATCTACTGTCTGAACAGAAGCGGTAGCCGTCACTGCATCCACCGCAGGCCCAACCGCAATTTGATATTGCGGGACCACTCACTTACGGTCGTGGCTCGGTGCTCGGATGCCACTTACACCGCCGCGGCCCGTGTGGCGGCGGCGCGCAGGGGCATGCGGCGCGTGGCTAGGGATTCGACCATGGACTCGTGCAGTTTGGGGTCGAGTAAGTAAACCACCGCTCCGTTTTCTTCGGCGCAGGTTGCCAGCCCGCGGCCGGTTAGCAGCAGGCATAACTGAGATTCGCCTTGATTCAGTTGCGATGCCTCCACCCTGGCCATGCCGTTGGCCGAGGGGCCGACTTTGCGCAGGAAATCGCGGACGAAGATCTGGTCGTCGAGTCCTTCCATCGAAGCGCCGGCGGCGCACCAGCGCTCTTCGGGTGCGCCGAAGAAATAGGGGCCGGAGCTGAAGGCCAGCAGGAACACAATGATGTCGATAAACGCCGCCAGCGTGAAGGCGAAGAAGTGGCGGCCCGTCGGGGCGGTGAAGAGCTCGGTGAAGGCCAGCATCAGGTCTTCCTGACTGGTTGCCGATTTGTCGACGAAGTCGGCGTAGTTGGGAATCGCAGGCCGGTCAATGCGCGCGGCGTGCAGGCTTTGCTCCACTTCGGTCCACGCGATCGGGTCATACGCGGCGTGGAAATTGCGCAACTGCTTTTCGGTCGGGTCGAGCGGCTTGGCGTTGACGCGGAAATCGGCGAGCGCCTTCTGCGCAGCGGCCAGTTGCGTGGCCGACTGGCGGGCCAGTTTGGTGTAGCGATCGAAGGCGTTGTAGCGCAGGCCTTCGCCCGAGCCTTCGCGCATGGATTGCGCTTCGCGGGCGACGGCTTCGCGCACGCCCGCCAGATACGGGTCCGCATCCACTGCGCGCGAGATGTGGCCAACGTTCTTTTCGGACGCGGTCATCTCTTCCAGCGCCAGCACGTGCTTGTTCGCTTCGGCACCGGCGGCGGAGATGATCTCTTCGGTCTTTTGCGAGGCGGCGTTCAACGTATCATACATCTGGCGTTCCACCTGCGCCGGGCGTTCGCGCACGGAAAACCAGGTGTACAGGCTGACGTAGCTGAACGCAATGGAGACGCACGCCGTGATGGCATACACCGCAATCAACAGCGCGCGGCGCGACTTGCTGAAGCCGACCAGCCACGCCACAATCACCAGCGATGTTTGAACGCCGATGGAGGCGAGCAGTGCGAACCAGGTGGAAAGATACAGCGCCATCCCTTGCATGGTGGTGTACCAGGAGACGATGGAGAGCAGTACGCTGGCGGCGAAGAGCGCCATTACCATTGGCTTTCCGGCAGTGCCGGCATTGTCAGACACGTAGGCCATGCTACGTATTACGCCTTATGATGTTGATATGTTCCCTGATTCCGCAGCGCTCCTCATTATTGACGTTCAGAAGGCGATCGATGACCCCAGTTGGGGCCGCCGTAATAATCCGCAAGCCGAGGAAAACATTGCCCGGTTGTTGCAGGTGTGGCGGCAGGCGAAGGGCCGGGTGATACATGTGCAACATCATTCGCGCGAGCCGCAGTCGAAGTACCGGCCGGGGCAGCCGGGGTGCGATTTCAAAGAGTGCGCGCTGCCGATGCCGGGCGAGACCGTGGTGACCAAGCATACGAACAGTGCGTTTATCGGGACGGAACTGGAGGCGATGTTGTGGGAGGGTGCGCATGAGCAGGTTGTGGTTGTGGGTGTGATTACGAATAACTCCGTGGAGGCTACGGTTCGCATGGCTGGGAATTTGGGATTTGAGGTGTTTGTGGTTAGCGATGCTACTTTCACGTTTGACCGGCGGGCTTTGGCTGGGACTTTGCATTTGGCGGAGGATGTTCATGCGCATTCCTTGGCGAATATGAATGGGGAGTATGCGCGGATTGTTTCTACGGCGGAGTTAGAAAGCGGGTGGGCGAATGTATTATGATAGCCGTCAGGAGGAAGTCTCCCAGCTATTGGAACGTAAACCACCAAC
>CAIRSA010000522.1 GCA_903881085.1 uncultured Acidobacteriia bacterium | reverse complement strand
TGAGCCAAAACCGCTTACTAACGTGCGGTGCTCGGTTAGCGGTTGCCTGCTGCTCACCGAGCCGCACACGTTAGTAAGCGGCTCTTCGAGATCAATTGAATTTGCATTTTCCGGCCCAATTCCTCGTAGAGGTTAGGATGTCTGAATTTGCAGGTGCGATGCGGTCATACCGCATGCCGGCGACGAACGCTGGCTCATCGATCGTCGCGGCGTGAACCGCAATGCCGATGGACTCCAGAAAGTGAGTGATGTTTTGTACGAGCGGGTCCTGGAAGGTCATAGTCGGAGCAGCCGGCGGGCATTGCCGTCGCGGATTTTTGCCTTAGTTGCGGCCGGGGCATCCAGCACATCCACTTTCAGCGTGGCTCCTTCTGGATAGTGGAACGGCATACCGGAGCCGAGCAGAATGCGGTCGTCGCCCAGCGCATCGATCAAAGCGCCGATTTCATTGGCGATCAGCGCGGTGAGCAGCGAGATCTCAATCGCGTAGTTCGCTGGCAATCCGTTGTTCTTGCGTCCCAGCGGAGAGCCAGTGAAGCCCCCGGCGTTGCCGAATACGAACGATGCTTTCGGTGCGGCGCGCACTACGGCTTCGGCCTCCTGCATCGTCACATCGGGCACGTCCACAAGCCAACTCTGCTGGCGGCGGTCTTCCACGCGAAAGGGAATGGATATTGCCATCTGACGTTCAGTCGCCGCTTGAATCAACTCCAGGCAGGCTGCGTCGGTCAGTTTGTAATTGTGCCAGTGCGGATAGAGGCGCAGGCCTTTCATTCCGAATTGTTCGTGGCACTGGCGCAGGTCGTGCTGCCATTCGGCATAGGCGGGGTTCAATACGGCGAAGGGGATCAATCGATCGGTGCGCCCCTTCACCTCCGTGGCGACCTCTTCGTTGCCGGCGTGCGCGTTGCGATAGGTGATGGCGGCAGCGCTGGAAACGACGGCCTTATCGATATCGGCGCGGTCCATCAATCGAAGCAGACCGGGCGCTGTGTTATGGCGCAGTTGGCGAAATGCGAAGTGGCCGAGGTATGCGTTGAAGTCGATCATGCGCGCCTCGCTGCCAGCACGCGCTGCATATTGCCGCCGAAGATTTTGGCGCGGTCAGAGGCAGAAATCTCCGCGCCGCGGATGCGGCCCACGCTGGCGGTCATCGAAAGATCGCACGCGAATAACACGCGCTCAACGCCTAGTGTGTTCACGGCCATTTCGACAGTGCCTTCGTCGGCCACGCTGCCGCTGGTATCGAAGTACACCGACTTAGCTCCGCGCAGCGCTTTGATCGACCACTCCCAGTCGCCGCCTCCGCAGATATGGGCGCAGATAATAGTTGTTTCCGGATACAGGCGCGCCGCTTCGGCGATGTGGCCTGCGTCGCTAATGCGCGGCTGCGGAGCGGAGAGCCAACTGGTGTGCCCGGCGTGATGCAGAATTGGAATCTTCAGGCTGGCCGCGAGTTCAAGAATCGGCCTGACGACGGGCTCAGTGATGCGGTAATCGTTATAGAGTTTGACGCCGATGAAACCATGGTCGCCGACGTAGCGCTTGATCTCTTCCACGGCCTCTTTCTGATAGCCGGGGTTGACGAAGCAGTAGCTGAGTACGCGGCCCGGGAAGCGTTGCATGGCTTCGGCGAGCCACTGATTGCAGTTGCGGAAACCGGCGAGCGTGGTGGGCCGTTCGGGCGGAAGGATGGAGCAACAGAGCTGGTCGATACCCAGCTTGTCGGCGGCTTCGATCAGCTTGCGGTCTTCTTCGCGCCACGATGAACGGGCAC
Organism: uncultured Acidobacteriia bacterium; assembly: GCA_903881085.1. Taxonomy (GTDB): domain Bacteria; phylum Acidobacteriota; class Terriglobia; order Bryobacterales; family Bryobacteraceae; genus CAIRSA01. The sequence continues at coordinate 45,988 of CAIRSA010000522.1, read as the reverse complement.
GATAGTTCAGATGGTTGTGGGCGTCGATCACCTTCGCCTTCGGCGATTGCGCAAGAGCAGTCGCGGCGGAGGCGCCAAGGGATGCGGCCCATTCACGGCGAGTCACAACATCAGGATACTGCACTAGGGCCCTGCAAAGTGATATTCTCCACATGATGAACCCGTCCGCCCATTGGAGCGCGGCGAGGAGAGTTTGGAGAATTTATGTTGACTAAGAATGGAATGAACTCAGTTGTTCGCGGCATCTGCATCGCAGCGGTCCTGGCAATCACGGTGTGCGCACAGCCTCCGGCTGGTACGAAGAAGGGCGGCGGCGGTGGCGGAATGCGCGTGCCCGTGCAGCCGTATGTGGAATCGGGTTTCATGCCGATCTTCGATGGCACATCGATGAAAGGCTGGGACGGCGACCCCGACTTCTGGAAAGTGGAGGGCGGCGCACTGGTTGGCATTACGACCACGGAGCATCAGCCCAAGCAGAACACGTTCCTGATCTGGCGCGGCGGCAAGCCGGCCAACTTTGAACTGCGGTTGCAGTATAAACTGATTGGCCACAACAGCGGCATTCAGATCCGCAGTGAAGAGATGCCTGACGTTGCCAAATGGGTGATGAAGGGTTATCAGGCCGATATGGACGCCCAGCAGCAGTACACCGGCCAGTGGTATGAAGAGCGCGCTCGCGGCTTTCTTGCACTACGCGGCCAGATGAGCTACATCGGCGAAGGGCAGAAGACCGCTGCCATGGCGTCGTTAGGCGACAATCTTGAATTGAAGAAGCTGATCCACAATGATGATTGGAACGATCTTCATATCATTGCGCGAGGCAACACGATTCTTCAGGTTCTGAACGGCCACGTGATGAGCATGGTGATCGATGACGATACGGTGGGGCGGCGGTTGGAAGGTTTGATTGGGATTCAGGTCCATCGCGGACCGGCGATGCGGATTGAAGTGAAGGATGTCCGGATTAAGATGTTTAAGTAGACTGCCACTCCAATGTCGCCTACATTGCGTTGATGAGGCGAGGTTCCGATTTGGTGAGCGATTCACTGGTGCACTGCGGTGGAGGGCAATTGGGGTCAGACAGCCCATTTTCGGCAAAACCAGCCGAAAAAAGGTGTCAGACCCCAAATGCGCAGCGTCGCTCCGTCCCCAGACGCGTTCTAGGTTAGTGACCAACCCTTGCGGAAGGTTGGTTTCAGATACTTGTTAGCGGCCGCGTTATTCGTGATCTTCATTTTTGCCGCATCCCATTCGAGCTTGCCTTCGGTTCTGAGGGCAATCACTCCAAGCAGCATCCATTCCACAAACGGCGAAGCTACATTGAAGTTGGAGCAGGCCGGATCTCCACCCTTGCAGGCGCGGATCCAATCGCGGTAGTGGCCCGGCGAGCGGGTCAGCAACTGCGACGGCATTTTGTAATCCTTCATACGTTCGGTGGGAATCAGGCGCGTCTGTTCACCGTAAGTACCGGTGGTGATCATGCCCTTGTCGCCAACAAACAGGCTGCCATCGGGGCTTGGCATGCGCAGATCCTTGACGTCCTTCATGGCTTCGTAGCTGGCCCAATCGAAGGTGCGGCCAATGAATCCGCTCGGAGCGGGACGTGGGCGAGGAGGAGCCGCAGCCGGAGCTGCGCCCTGGCCGTTTCCGGCACCGCCGCCACCACGACGTCCGCCGCCACCGCCACCGCCGCCCATCGGCATGTCGCCCAGGAACTCACCAGCGGGTACGCCGGCGATCTCCGGATTGACTTTCAAACCGTCATACCAGAAGAGCTTCAGCGCAGGCATGTTGCCGCGTGCGGGAAAGTCGAAACGGATGACCGATTTCTTCGGGAACTGGAAGTCGCTGGTGCCTTCTTTCTTGATGCATTCCACGCTGGTGGGTGCACCCAGGCGCAACGCCAGATTCGGCGCGCCCAGAATGTGGCAGGCCATGTCGCCCAATGCGCCGCAACCGAAGTCGTAAAATCCGCGCCAGTTGAAGGGCTGATAGAAGTAACCCTTGAAGTTGTTCGGATAGCCTTCGCCGCCGAGTGCGAACGGACGGTCTTCGGCGATGCCGAGCCACAGATCCCAATCGAGCGTGTCAGGCACGGGCGATGTGGGGGCCACGGCCGTAACGCCTTGCGGCCAGATCGGACGATCCGTCCAAGCGTGGACTTCTGTCACGTTGCCGATTTCGCCGGACCAGACCATCTCCGCAACTTGGCGCGTGCCTTCGTTGGAGTAGCCCTGGTTGCCCATCTGGGTGGCGACCTTGTATTTCACCGCGGCGTCTTTCAACTGGCGCGCTTCCCAAATGGTGCGGGTCAAGGGTTTTTGCACATATACATGCTTGCCTCGTTCCATGCACCACATGGCAGCGGTCGCGTGCATGTGGTCAGGAATTGTGCAGATAACGGCATCGATGTTTTTGGCTTCCTTGTCGAGCATCTTCCGGAAGTCTTTGTACTTCGGCGCCTTCTCATACTCTTTATAAGTTGCGGCGGCCTGTTTGTCGTCTACGTCGCAGAGCGCGACGATGTTCTCTTCGGCGCAGCCCTTGATGTCGCTCGACGCTTTACCGCCGGCTCCGATCGATGCGATGTTCAGTTTCTCGTTGGGCGACTTGTACCCCAACGCCGGCAGAGATGGCGTGCTGCCAAATCCTCCCGCAGGCACCGCGCCCGCGAGTAGAGAGCCGAAAAAAAAGTGTCGTCTGGTTGCTTCAAATGGCAAAGCGAAACCTCCCACGACTATGCTATACCTTTCGTTCAACGGGTGCAAAAGGCAGTGCCGCCGGAGTTGTTCCTGCGAGCGGTGTCACTTTTTGCTCGTCCCCCTCACGCAGAACCTATTCCGCATCCTGATATAGGCCTGCATAGCTCGATGCATTTCGGTTGACACACTCTTTTGATACCGCCGGATCTCCGCCAGAAGATTCTGTCCCTTCGCATCGCGCTCTATCACTCGCCAATAAGCGATCTCGGGGCCAAACTGCTCGATATCTTCCGTATTCGCCGGATTGTCCAGTTCCGACTGGATCAGCGGACTGAGAAATGAAGTCTCCACACAGTTCGAATATTCTTGTTGATATCGCGCGATAGCCAACCTGCGGATCACCATTTCATCCACCAGGCCTTTCATGGGAATGCCCTCACGGAGGGCCTTGAATAATTCGTCAACGCGGTGGCTGCCCGGTATCAGCGGGAGTTTTCGGGCTTGAGTTTGTTTTGTCATCTTATGACTCCTTTGATTTCAGAATATCCCCCGAAGGCAAGCGATCAGCCGCGCGTTTGCGGCCAGATATGCGGATTTATTGGGGATTCTGGCTGGAAATATTTCTGAATTGGTTGTGAACGCGCTATCATTGCCATGGGAAACATCTGCAATGTGCGGCGCAATCGTTACCATGAGCGCCGACCCAGGCTTTGCCCCAACGCTTTATAACAACTCTTACTGGATTCCGCCTGCCTCAGTCTAGCGGGGACGCCTAGCAAGACACCGGTAGAAGAACCTGGGTCACCAGAGACCGGGTATGCGCAGCGGGTCTAAGGGGATTTCATACGAATCGTGCTTGTGTTGGTCCGGCAATCCAACCTGGCGGCCCAACCTAGCCAGTTTTTCGCTCCTCATCGCGCTCCACGTTTCGAACTGGTCCAGCACCTTGTCGCTCTTCTTGCGCACCGTCATGGAGAGGTTTGGTTGAATCAACTGCCCGGGCTGTAATCGGACGCGCTTGCTGCCTGCCGCAACTGTCGCCTGCCCGCGAAAAACATGGATGGAACTGGTGCCGTCACCGCCTCCGCAATCAAGGCGATAGAAGCCTGGCCTGGAGAACTCCGCGGACGCCTGTCCGCATGAAATAACGATGCCCGTTTTCGGATCAATGGCGCTAACATCCAAGGTGGCGCTACCATTCAATTCCATCGCCACGGAGGCGAATTCGTCCGATTTCATCGTTACGGCGGTATTCCCGGCCAGTCGAAAATAATTGCCTGGTTGTAGCAGTAGCTCCGCAAGCGTATCAGGGCCTGTATCGAGCGTGCGGCCGGCGCCCACGCGCACCAGCGGATCGAACTTAGCCACCCTTATACCATCCAGCCGGACATCCCCCTCCACGTAATAGATCAAGCCCGCACGAGTGGAAAGCTGGCCATGCAGAAGGCAGACCGCGGCGCATGGAATCACGAACCATGGGATTCTCTTACGCTGGCATTTGTTCATAACCGCCCTGAGTATAACACCGTCTGAATCGGCACTAACTCGATGTTATGCTTATCTCAGCCATGCAGACCCATACAGCCGGAATTTCCGTACTAACAAGAGCCATTCTCTTTGTCAGCCTGCTCCAACTCGCTCCGGCCCAAAGCGGAACCGTCAAGTGCAAAGGCGCTGACTGTCAGGATGGCGAATTTCATATTGCCTTTCCTCTGCCGCCGAAGTGGAAGGTGGAAAACCAGAACAGGTGGACGGATGCCGGTGAACCGGCGAACACCGTCAACCTGTACGACCCAAAGTCCATCAAGACTGCCGGTCTCTACTACCGGCTGTTCGTCAACCCTGTACCCAGTTCAGCGGAGGAACTTTCCGAGCAACTGCAGGTGGAAGTGGCGAAAAAAGTTTCCCTGCGCGAGCGGCAAGGCCTGACTGGTTACCGCATCAAGCCCGAGAATTGCGAACACCGGCAGGTTGGCAAAATGCAGGCACTGAGCTGCATCGCCGAGTTTGTCAGTGGACGTAAAATCGAGGCTGAGTATCTTACATGGATCAGGACCGAGCGATGTCTGGCTCAGTTCTGGGCTTACGCAGCGCCAGATAAGATACCCGCTCTCCGCAGCCGCATGGAAGACCTGATTCAGAGCCTGCAGCTTCCATAGTGGATGATCCAATGGACAACCTTCCTGAAGACGAGACAGTAGCGGAGCCATTGCCGGAGCCGCCCGTTACCGTAAGATCCTATCCGGGTATTGCCCAGTCCATCGGGCTCTGTGTCATCTTCTATTGCCTGGTCCTGTTCGCGATGATTCCACTGGAATTGTTCGAGCATTTCGGGAAATTGCCACTTGGCCGGTCAACTTCATTGCTGATCTCTCAACTAGTTGCCTGGCCTCTCACTATCTGGGTGACGCTTCTCGGGGCGGGATGCTCATTTCGCGAAGCATGCCCCTTGACCCGTTTCCCCCTTCGAATCGTCCCGCCCCTTCTGGTTGCCAGCGTTGGCGCATGGATCCTGCTGATTGAAGTCGCCATCCACATCCCCATGCCAGAATCGCTTCGGAAATATTTTGAGGCGCAGTCTACAGACAGAGGCTCAGCGGTTTTCTTTATTTCAGTCGTCATTTTGGCTCCGCTGGCGGAGGAACTATTCTTTCGCGGCCAGGTGCTGCGCGGTTTTCTGGGCCGTTATTCGGTCACCAAGTCGATATGGGCCTCGGCCGTCATGTTTGCCCTAGTTCATTTGAATCCATGGCAGGCCCTGGTTGCGCTTCCCGTAGGGCTCGCATGTGCGTGGATGGCGATTCGGACAGGCTCTCTGATTCCGGGGATTCTATGTCATGCGATGGTCAACCTTACTCCGACTTGCCTGATTGAACCGCTGTTGCGGGCGCTCAACTACGACGACGAGAAGCTGAAGTTGGCTTCGCACACACCTCCAGCCATCCTTGCAATCGGCGTCGCGATGGCGGCAATCGGTGGCTTCATCCTGTGGCGCCAGGTTGACTGCCTCCCCGCGCCGCAATCCCCTGGCCAGACAATCAATGCAGAGGCCTAGGCCTCAGACCGCGTCATCAGCTATGCGGAATTCCTTTGCCGCATGGACCTTCCACCCATCGCCTCCATCCAACTCCAGGACGTGCGTATGGTATCTCACCAGCGACTGATGGTGGCTCACGCTCATGATGGTGGTGCCGGTCGCTACCAGTTCCTTATAAATAGACGCCTCGTTCTTTGGGTCCAATGCGCTGGTGGCTTCGTCCAGCAAAATAAACTTTGGCTGATTCAGCAGCACCCTAGCGAAAGCCAACCTTTGACGTTCGCCGACAGAAAGCACCTTTTCAAAATCAAGTTCGGCTTCCAATCCGCCGCAGCGCTCGATCAGCCCGGGCAGGTTCACCCGCTTCAGGACTGCCAACATTTCCTCTTCTTTAACCTCTCGCTCAAGGTTTGGATAACAGAGTTGATTGCGCAGGTTTCCAAGAATCATATACGCATGCTGAGGAAGAAACATCACATCTTCAGGACGCGGCCGTTCAATGGTGCCGCTACCGGAGTTCCACAAGCCCGCCATGGCCCGCAGCAGCGAGCTTTTGCCGCATCCACTGGGGCCAACGATCATCAAGCCCTCGCCGCCTGACACCGAAACTGTCAGTCCCTTTACCAGCGTGCGTTCATATTTTGGCGTTTGCAGTGTGACGTCGTCGAAGGCCAGTTTCTCGCCATTCCGGGTTGCAATGCGGGTGTGGCCATTCAGTGCGACCGGCTTCAAGCTGCGCGAAAAGACATCCAGGCGGCTCACACCTGCAATGAACGTGCTCAGGCTCTCCAGGTTATCCACAAATACACTCAGGGCGGATAGAATCGCGGAAAAGGCCCCCGTCGCCTCCACCACGCGGCCGACTTCGAGTTCACCCGAAAGCACCCGTGGCGCGATGATCAACGCAGGCAACGCCAGCGTTGTCAGATTGTAGGCGTAGTAGCAGAGGTTCAACCGAAGGCCCACGCGAATGATCTCATTGAAGTTGGCGAACACCTTACTAAACCGGCCAAGCAAGTGCAGCTCTTCCTGCCGTTCTCCACGATACATGGCGATCGATTCAGCATTTTCGCGGATGCGCACCAGCCCGAAGCGGAAATCGGCTTCGCGCTTGCGCTGATTGTAATAAAGGCCAACCATTTTCTTCCCGAAAAGGCCAAATGTAATTGCAGTTCCCACTGCTGCATAAAGCACCAGGAAAAAGACCAGGGCCTTCGATATCGACCAAAGTACGTGACCAAATGCCGCCAGTTGGAGGATCGCGCCGGCAAACAGAATCAGGAAACTTAGCGACGATTTGGTAAATGAGTTGATATCCTCAGCAATTCGCTGGTCAGGGTTGTCCACTTCCGCGTTCGTCAGAAGCTTATAAAACGCGTGATTCTTAAAGTAGCGTCCCACCAGCTGATGCGTTACCCAGTTCCGCCAGTTGTTGCCAAGCTTGTCGCGCACATAATAGTAGTAGGCATACACTGGAACCGCAGCCATTAGCAAATAAAAGAAAAAGTGGACCGACCGCCAGAACCGCGGACCATCGCCTGCCGCAAGCGCCGAGCTGAATTCACCGGATTGTTGGTTGAAGTACACGCTGAATTGGGTATCTGCGATGAGCAATAGGACGAGGAGTCCCAGCAGCAGGCGCGCCTTTCCTTTCTCTTCCGATGACCAGTAAGGCTTTGCCAGTGCCAGGAATCGCTTCAGTCGCTTGATGCTTGGTTTCTTCATAGTGGAGTCGGGCGCTGATTATGTAAAGCAATCGCAAGGCCACTTAACTAAAGATTCTGAGCTGTAGTGCCGAATAGCAGCCTATGCTCCGTTCCGTAGTGGTAGGATACCGATGAAGCCGATCTCCATCGTGTTGGCTGACGATCATGCCATCGTGCGCAAAGGCCTGCAATTCCTGACGCAATCCGAGGCCGATCTGAACATGGTGGGAGCGGCGTGCGACGGGCGCGAAGCGGTGGAAATGTGTCGTCAATTGCGACCGGATGTGGTCATCCTCGACTATGCCATGCCCAATCTGAATGGGTTGGAGGCGGCGGTTCAGATTTCGCAGCTGGATTTTATCCCGTCGATGATCATGCTCAGCATGCACACCGATGAAACGTACATCATGCGCGCGATTTCCGCAGGCATCAGTGGGTATGTATCCAAAGAGTCGGCCGAAGATGAGATTATCGAGGCGGTGCGCAGCGTAGCTTCGGGTACGCCATACCTTAGCCCTTCCATTGCGCAGCGGCTGCTGCTCGGCGCGGGCGCGCCCCCAAAAAGCCCGGCTGCCGGGCCAACGGACGTGCGGGATCCCTATGATTCTCTCACTGGCCGTGAGCGGGAAACGCTGCAGTTGATCGCCGAGGGTAAGACGAATAAGGAAATCGCCACGATCCTGAACCTGAGTCCTTTTACGGTTGATAAGTACCGCTCCGGTTTGATGCAGAAGCTGAATCTACATACCGTGGCCGAAGTGGTTATCTATGCGGTGCGGCGTAAACTTGTGCGTTAGTGAGGTGGGACGAATGCCACTCGTCCGCAGATTACCAATCTGCCCTACATCGGCTGAAGGCGGTTTATGAGATTTCTCCGGAGGCGCGGAGCAAGGTTTCCTGCAGGAGCAGTTCGTGGTCGTAGGAGAAGCGCAGCGGCTTGCCTGTCTTGATGGCTTGCGCGAGTTCTTCGAAGTCGCCGACGAAGCGGGTTTGCGGTTTCAGTTTGATATCCTGCCAGCCGGCTTTATACGGTCCTTGTGCGGTGCGCATTTGGACGCGCAGGCGGGGTGGGGAGCCTTCGGGGTTTACCATGAACGTGCCATCGGTGCCCATGACTTCGAAGGAGCGATGATCGCCGGCGCCTGCTTGTTTCGTAGATTGCGTGACAATGGCGAGGGTCTTGTCGAATTCGAAAACGCTGAGGTTGTTGTCCTTCAATTTGTCGGGCACTGAGGTGTCGTGACGGAGCCAGCTGTGCACTTTTGTGGGGCGGCCGAGCAGGTCGACGGTGCGGTCGATGGCGTGTCCGGCGAGTTCGAAGAGGCCGCCGCCTTTGTAGCGCTCTTCGATGGCGCGTTCGGCGGGGCCGCGGTCAGAATTGATGGCGGCGCGCACCATGAGTATTTCGCCGAGCCAGCCTTTGCGCGCTGCGTCAATGGCGGCCTGGACGCCTTCGTTGTTGCGCCAGATGTAGCCGGCCTGGAAGACGAGCTTCTTTTTACGGGCCGATTCGACGAGGGCTTTGAAGGCGGGCCAGTCATTGCCGACGGGCTTTTCGATGTGGAGGTGCCTGCCTGCATCGATTACTTTCTTGCCCCATTCGAGGGCTTCCCACGCGTTGCACTCGACGACGATGAGATCGATGTTGCGGTCGGCAAGAAGTTCGGGTTCGCTCATCCAGTGCAGGCCTTGAAATTTGGGATCGGCCTGGGCTTTGGCTTTGGCCGCGGGGTCGTTTTCGCAGACACCTACTACTTGATAGTCTGCGTTGTCCTGCATGGCTTTCAATTTGCCGGTGGTGTGGCTGTGCTTCGTGCCGAGGATTGCGGCGCGGATTGGTTTGGCTGACTGGGCCATGAGGGCGGTTGCGCCTGTCTGCTGGAGGAAGATTCGTCTGTTCATTTTGGTACTGTGGCTGCCAGTCGATACGATATCACAGCGGGATGATTTGGAATTGGATGTCGCGGTACAATGGCAGCATGGGCGCACTGCTGAGACCAAGACTTTCCGTGGAAGAGTACCTGGCGATAGATCGTGCGGCTGAGGCGCCGAGCGAATACCACGATGGCGAGATGTTTCCGGTGGAGACCGCAAGCTTGACGCATGCGAGGCTGCTCTTCAAGATTGGCAGGCGTTTTTCTGAGCGACTGGATGGTTCTCCATGTGAAGTTGCCGGCGCAACGATTCGTGTCCGGGTCAGCCCTTCTAAATACCTCTATCCTGATGTGATTGTTTATTGCGGTAAGCCGGAATTGACCGATGAACATCAAGACACGATCTCGAATCCCAAGGTGATCGTGGAAATCCTCTCTCCTTCAACCGAAGGATACGACTATGGCAAGAAATTTGTTCTGTACCGCGGTCTGCCGTCATTTGAAGAGTACCTTCTTGTTTCGCAAGATGAGCCGCGGGTGGAAGTTTCACGGCGAACTCCTGAAAACCGCTGGCTCCTGACCACCTACTCCGGCTTGGACGCAGTGGTGCAGGTGGAGTCGCTCGGTATCTCAATCCCCATGACTGAACTCTACGATGGCGTCGAGTTCGAGCCTACTCAATAGTTCAGTTTCAACGCGAATCGCAGTTGGCGCTGACCGCTGGCGCTTGTGATGTTGCCGAAGCCGCCGCTGGTTACCGTTGCCGCAGGGTTGCCGAAGTGTGGCGTATTCGTCGCTCAGAAGGCTTCCGTGCGGAATTGCAAGTTGAACCGCTCCTTGATGCGGAGACTGCGGAAGACGCTGGCGTTCAGGTTGAAGTAGCCGGGGCCACGCAGGATGTTGCGTCCGGTGTTGCCGAATACTCCCGCCCCTGTGGGCGCTGCGAAGGCCTTCGGGTCGAAGTACGGGGCCAGGCCGCCGAAGATTTCGACCGTGGGCAAAATCTGATTGGCGGTTTGTGCGTTGCCGGGCGAGTTCAGGGCGGTTGCGGATGAAGAGATGCTGAACGGCGCACCGCTCACTGCCGACATGATGCCATTGATCTGCCAGCCGCCGGCAAATTTTCCGGCCAGGCCTTGCGTGAGCCAACGCTGGCCGCGCCCGAATGGCAGTTCGTAAGTTCCGTAGAGCTTCAGATTGTGTGTGCGGTCACAGCCGGCGAGCGCTTTGTTGCGGCCCCACATGGGCATCCAGTTCCAGGAGAGTGCGGAATCGCTGTTGTCGCCGAAATCGATGGCTTGGCCCCACGTGTAGGACATACGCAGCGACGATGCGCCGCGGAAGTGTTTCACGGCCTGCGATTGGAGCGAATTGTACAGTGTTATATTCCCACGCCGCTCCGTGATAGGCGTAGGTGCCGGATTTCATGGTGACGTTGACGGCGCTGCCGCCGGCCATGCCTTGTTCGGCGCCGAAGTTGCTGGTGGAGACGCTGACTGCTTGAATAGCTTCCGCGGGCGGCACGTAGGCGATAATTTCGGGCACCCACTGGTAGCTGTTCACTACGCCTTCAATGCGCGTTCCGTTGTTGTTGTAGGATGCGCCGTTGACGTTGGTGGCGATCGCGCCGGTTGGGTTGCCGGCTTCGGAGTGGGATGCGACAGGGGGAGTGACGCCGGGCACTACATCGAGCAGGCTTTGGAAATTGCGCGCGCCGTCCATGGGGAGGTCTTCAATGTCGTGCCGGGAGATCTGCGTGTTGGCTTCCACGCGGTCGGCTTGTAGGAGGGCAGCGGCAGTGGCCTCCACGGTAATGCCCTGATTGAGCATCGCCGGTTCCAGTGCGGCATTGACGCGGGTCTGCGTGTTGGCTTCCAGTTGGATGTTGTTTTGAACGGCCGAGGCAAGGCCTGCGGCCGAGATGGTCACTTTGTAGACGCCTGCGTGCAGATCGTTGAACAGATAGTAGCCTCGCGCGTCCGAGGCGGTTTGTTTTGCGACGCCTGTGGCCTTGTTCAGCGCTTCGATCTTGGCCGAGGGCACGGGCAATCCGGATTTATCGGTGACGTTGCCGGTGATCGAGCCGTAGATGACTTGGGCGTCCAGGTTGGGCGCTAGGGCGATCAGGGTGACGAGGAGGAGGCTGTGCTTGATTCCCATTTTGTGTTTCTGCTCCGAGGGGATCATTTCACTTCGCGCAGGCTTCCAGCGCCGCCGGAAGTTACGGAATGCGGATTTTTGTAGTCAAACTGATCATCCTTTATTTTCTTGTATTTTGAGCCCAGCTCGATGGATTTTGCGCCTATCTGTGTGGAGATAGGAATACAAAATGAAAAACACATTGATTGCTTTTACGCTTATCGGAGTATCGGCGGCACACGCATCCAGTTGCGGCGATGTCGCATTCGGGGTTTACAACCTCGCCAATGATTTGGTTTGCTCTGGCCCTGGCTTGGTTGCCGGTGCCAGCAACACGACCATCAACCTGAACGGACATTCGATCAAATGCATCGGAAACGGGTCGCAGGGGTCCTGCCAGCAGACGATTGCGGGCGGTGGCGGCGGTGGGGCCGTTGGCATCCAGAGCACCATCTATAATCACGTGGTAGTTAATGGCCCAGGCACGGTGAGCGGCTTTGCCGCCGGCATTTCGCTCAGCAACGGGTACGCGCACGCGATTAATAACGTTCTGGTGACGGGGCCCAGCGGAGGGAAGATCGGCACCAATGACAAGAACTCGGTTTATGGGATCAAACTGTACGCGCTGGAATGCCAGGCAGGTGTGGATGTGACCGGGCTGCCGGTTGACGCGCTGCAGACCCAGATCATCAACAATGAAGTGTCCAATCAGACGTCGGGCATGTGGATCTACCAATCGGGATGCATCACTGCGAGCGGCAACAAGATCCACAACAACACGGGCGCCAAGGGCGGATTGGGCATCGTGCTGGTGAATTCGAGGCGGGTGAATCTGTATACGAACACGGTGGACAACAACGGAGCGAATATCGCCCAGGACGGCGGCATTCTACTGCTGGGCCCGTCTACCACGCACAACGTGTTGTACGGCAACACCACCAACTACAACTGCGGCTACGGAATCTGGGGTTTGGATGGACAGAACGGCAACAACGTGATCTCTAATCATTCGAGGTTTAACGGACAATCGACGACCGATGGTTTGTGCGCGGTGCCGCCTCCTGGACAGTATACGGATCTGGCGTCATTCAGTCAGGGCTCGGGTAACAGCTGGAATCCGAACAACCAGTGCCGTACCCAGAGCGGGCAGATTCCGGTGGGTGTCTGCAATCCTGGTGAATAACAGACTAGTGATTGTTTGAACTTTGGGGGATTGGGGTGGTGGCCAGGGACGGGATCGAACCGCCGACACGCGGATTTTCAGTCCGCTGCTCTACCAGCTGAGCTACCTGGCCAAACGAACCTTCAGTATAGCAAAGTTCCTCGCCTGTTGCACACTTTTCCCGGTTGGGGTGGGTGTGCAACGGGCTTTTGGCGTTTGGGAAAGCTCCTGAAATGGCTTAAGTTTCACTGTTGTAAGTAATAGGTAAAAATAAACAGACATTTTGTTAGTTCAGGTAATCAAATTGTCCCAGAAATTACGCATCACTTAAGTAGGGAGAGGTCCACAAACCTTGTCACAGAACATGTTCGTCTATCAACGGAGGAAGTCAGACCTAATGCGAAATCACTTAAGACACCTAACACTTGGACTCTACGCCATGTGTTGTCTTTTACCGGCTGCGCTTGACGCGCAATCTATTACTATCAGCCCAGGCTACACAAATGTGGGCGTTAACGGGACGGTGCAATATACGGCCATGACCACTGGCCTGATGGATACTAAGGTCACCTGGAAGGTGAACAATATCGTGGGCGGGAATTCCACGATCGGCACCATCACGCAGAATGGACTTTACACGGCGCCCGCCATGGTGCCCATGGTCAGCACGCTGATTGAAGCGTATGGCTCCGACAATAAGACCGTCGCGGTGGTTTACGTAAATGTGGCGCCTGCAGGGCCGGCCATCACTTCGGTTTCACCGAACCCGGTGCCTACTGGAAATTCTACGGTAACAATCACAGGATCAGGCTTTTTAAGCGGCATACGAGGGTTGATCAACGGTGCGACCACCAGCGTCACCTTCGTGAACTCGACTACGGTCAAAGCGAATGTCTGGGTAGGAAGTGCGGGCATGGTTCCCTTCCAGTTGCAGAATTCGGGAACTTTGTGGGGACCTGTGTTTAACGTACAGTTTGTAGCCAGCGGTCCGCCGCCGGCGCAGACGATCTCTCCCACCTCTGCAAACGTGAATCTGGGCGCGACGCAACAGTTTACTTCATCTGGGGCTACGACCTGGAGCGCAACGGCAGGGACTATTGTGAACGGCCTCTATACTGCTCCGGCGGCGATGCCCGCTTCCAACACTGTGACGGTTCAGGCAACCGGTCCGGGGGGATCGGCTTCAGCGACCGTGAGTTTGATCAACCCGAACGCGCAGCAGATTGCTCCGATGTCGGTTTCGTTGAATCTTGGCGCGACGCAGCAGTTCACTTCGGCTAATGCGACAATCTGGACGGCTCAATATGGAACGATTACGAACGCAGGTCTTTACACAGCGCCCGCGGTTTATCCGGCAACCAGCGTTGATACAGTGACCGCAACCGGGCCTGGCGGGCTTGCGACGGCTAAGGTGACCTTGATTCCTCCGGCGCCCATGATTTCCGGTGTTGGCACCAATCCTCTGCCTCTTGGCTTGTTTTCCACTACGGTGCTGGGAACCGGGTTCCTTCCAGGATCGATTGCCAGCTTGAACGGTTCGCCACTCGCGACGGTGTTTGCTAACGGAGGCCTGACGGTGAGCGGATTTGCCGCCCAGACTGGCGCGCTGAACCTGACTGTAGCAAACGGGGCGTCGGTATCGGCTCCTTTCTCTGTTCAGGTGGGTAATCCGAACGCGATTGTTTCGGCAGCGGCGGCACGGCGGTTCCTGGAACGCGCGGCCTTCGGGCCTTCGCCTACAGATGCTGCGCATGTGCAAGCCATTGGCCCGGCGGCGTGGCTCACTGAGCAGTTCAACGCGCCGCAGATTTCCAACTACAACACGGTTGGCGGAAGCCAGGGGGGAATGGGTAGTAAATTCCTGGCCAATGCAGTTACTAACAATGACCAATTGCGTCAGCGTGTGGCCTTTGCACTGAGCCAGATTTTTGTGACGTCGATCAATAAGCTGATCTGGAACGGCAACATGATTACCTACCAGAACATGCTGCTGTCGGATGCGTTTACGAACTATCGCAAGATCATGAGTGACGTGACGCTCAGTTCGGCTATGGGCCAGTATCTGGATATGGCAAACAATGCGAAAGCTGTGCCTGGAACGGCCCAGGTTGCCAATGAAAATTATGCGCGTGAGCTGATGCAGTTGTTCACCATCGGCACCAATATGCTGAATCAGGATGGTAGCGTTCAAAAGGATCCGGCTACGTTCCTGCCGGTTCCCACCTACGATCAATTCACGGTGACGGAGTTTGCTCGCGTGTTCACAGGCTGGACGTATGCACAGGCGCCTGGGACGAATAACTATTGGGGTGCGTATATCAACGGCTATGGACTTGCTCCGATTGCCGCGTATCATGATAACTCAGTTTCACCGGCTGCGCCTGGGGCAAGCGGACCTTCGAAGTTCCTGCTGGCGGCCTCGCCGGCGACTGCGCAGCCGCCAACTTCTCTGTCGGCTCAGCAGGATCTGGACAATGCACTGGATAACATCTTCAATCATCCGAATGTCGGTCCGTTCGTAGGCAAGCTGCTGATTCAGCATCTGGTGAAGAGCAATCCGAGCGCGCAATACATTTCCAATGTGGCGGCCGCTTTCAACGCGGCTCCGCGTGGCGATATGAAGAACGTCCTGACGGCGATTCTGCTTGATCCGGAAGCCACCGCCAACGACAACGGCGGCAGTGACCAGGCTTACGACGGGCACATGCAGGAACCTGCGCTGTTCATTCCTGCTATTTACCGCGCATTTGGCGGCACGATGAGCGATCAGAACTACTTTGGGTGGGATTTGGTGAACCTGGGGCAGGATCTATTCAATGCGCCGAGCGTGTTCAACTACTATTCGGCGGGCTACCGCGTCAATGGCGTGAAGCAGAATGGCGTACCGGTGGCAGGTCTGGCCGGTCCTGAGTTCCAGATCTTCTCGCCAGTGAACGCCGTATGGCGGGCGAACATGGTGCAGGGTATGTTTGGTTCCTACTCGAACCCGGTGGTTGGGTACGGACCTGGCACCAGCATCGATATGTCTCCGTTTGTTCCGCTGGCTTCGAATCCGGCAACTCTGATCAATGCGTTGGACCTCACTCTCGCGCACGGAACGATGCCCTCTGCAATGAAGAGTGGGCTGGTGACTGCGGTGACGGGCAATGCGAGCGGCAATCTGAGCCGGGTGGAGATGGCTATCTACCTGATTCTGACGTCGAACTACTACAACGTCTGGCACTAGAATGTGTCAGTAAAACCGAAAAAGAAAATATAAGGAGATAATGACATGTTAATTCGATCCAGACGTGATTTTCTGAAAGCAACTATCCGGTCGGCAACGGCGATCGGCGCCGGCAGCGCAATGGCAAAATTCGCCACGATGAATGCGCTGGCCGCAAATCCCGCACCCACGCCCGCTCAGTATTCGGCGCTGGTGTGCATCTTCCTGGCTGGCGGCAACGATGGGCACAATATGGTTGTGCCTATCACCACGGCCAAGCAGAACTACAGCCTTTATGCGCAGGCTCGCGGCGGACTGACCATACCGCAAGCGTCGCTGCTTTCGATCAACAACGGCGCTGATACTTATGGCTTGCATCCGAGCATGCCTGAGATGAAGGCGTTGTATAACGGCGGGCAGGTGGCCATTTTGGCCAACGTGGGCATGCTGGCGAAACCGCTTGGAGGCAGAGTTGGTTATCAGGCCGCGCCGGCGGCTAACTTGCCGTCGCAGTTGTTTTCGCACTCCGATCAGACGGGCCAGTGGCAGACTGCAATCCCCAGCGGCCTGGGCAGTAGCGGTTGGGGTGGGCGCATGGCCGACGCGATGCAGAACAATGGGCAAAACGGCGGGGCCAAATTTCCGCCGGTAAGCTCGATTGTCGGCTGCGGCCAGTTCTGCAACGGGGTCAACAATCTGCCCTCCGTGATACCGCCGACAACCATCCCGGCTTCGGGCCTGGCAACGCAGGCCACCGCTATTTCCAGGCTGGGAGGTTTCGCGGCAGGTTCCAGCGGTGCTTTGGAGATGCAGCAACTGCTCTCGTTCGATAATGGTTTGCTGCTGGTGCAAGGGGGCAACAATGCGTTGTCCAATGGCGCCAACTATGCAAATACCATCGCTGGGCTACTGCCCAACAATAAACTCACCACGCTGTTCCCTGCGAACAATCCGCTGGCCAACCAGCTGTTGACCGCTGCCAATGTGATGAGCATTCAGAGCCAGCTTGGAATTACACGGCAGATCTTTTTCTGCACGCTGGGCGGCTTTGATACGCACGGTTCGCAGAACGAGACGCAGCCGGGCTTGCTGCAACAACTGAGCCAGGCTATGAACGCGTTCTACAACTGCATCAGCAATGAAATGGGGATCGCCAAGAACGTGACGACGTTCACCGCGTCGGAGTTCGGGCGCACGTTGAGCCCGAGCGGCGCCGATGGCAGCGATCACGCCTGGGGAAATCACCACTTCATCATGGGTGGCGATGTGATCGGAACTAAGATCTACGGCACATTCCCATCGCTGGCGTTGGGTGGTCCGGACGATGCCAACTCCCGCGGTACGTTGATTCCGTCGACCGGCGTGGATCAATACGCGGCGACGCTGGCGAAATGGTTCGGTGTTTCGGATTCGGATATGCCAACGGTGCTTCCGAATCTCGCGAACTTCCAGGTGAAGAACTTGAACTTCCTGGCTTAAGGTTGTGGGGAGCGGGCTTGGGCTCGCTCCCCTTTTATTGTGATTAAGAACAGGATCACGCTACGGCGCAAAGACGCCAAGAAAACCAACTAAAGCTTTCAGTCCGGGCTGATGATAGCTCGATGCCTTTCATAAATCACACCGTCTGCAGCGTCTCCAGTTTCTCCCCGGTTTCCTTCTCCACGTCCGCATGCAGGCTGTTGCCGTGGGCGTCCATGGTGACGATGGCGACGAAGTCCTTGGCGCGGATGTGCCACATCGCTTCGGGGATGCCGAATTCCAGCAGGTTTACGCCGAGCACCTTTTCGAGCGACTTGGCGTAGTATTGCGCCGCGCCTCCGATGCCGTTCAAGTAGACCGCACCGCATTCCTTTAGCGCGGCCAGGGTCTTGGGGCCCATGCCGCCTTTGCCTACAACGGCGCGCACGCCGTACTCGCGGATCACGTGATGCTGATAGGGCTCTTCGCGGATGGAGGTCGTGGGGCCGGCGGCCTTCACCTTCCACTCCTCGCCTTCCTTCAACATCACCGGGCCGCAATGGTACAGCACCGCGCCGTTCAGGTCGACGGGCGGCTTGTTCTTCATCAGGTAGGCATGCACGGCGTCGCGGCCGGTATAGATTTCGCCGCTGATCAACACGACGTCACCGACCTTCAGTCCGCGCATCTGCTCTTCCGTCAGCGGCGGATTCAGTATGATCTCGCGGCCGGTGAGCGGGAAGCCTTCGTTCTGCGTCATGCGTTCCACGGGGCGCGACGGATCGCGATAGAGCCAGCTTGTGATGGCGCCGCTCGCTGCTTCCAGGCGCACGCCTAAACGGCGATAGGCCCAGCACTCATAGGCCACGGAGACGAAGAAGCTGGCGGGCAAGCGATTGGCGGCGGTGACTTTGCAGCCGATGAGCGACGTTTTGCCGCCGAAGCCCATGGCGCCGACGCCGATTTTGTTGGCCTCTTCCATCACCTGCGCTTCGAGCGCGGCGAGTTCGGGCACGGGGTTCACGTCGTCAAGCGTGCGGAACAGCTGAGTCTTGGCGAGCGAGTAGCCGTGGGCGCGGTCGCTGCCGATGCAGACGCCGAGCGCGCCTGGTGCGCAGCCCTGGCCCTGTGCCTGCCAAACGGCATGCAGCAGGCACTTGCGAACGCCTTCCAGATTGCGGCCGGCGCTGCCCAGATGATCGAGCTCGCAGGGCAGGGAATACTGAATGTTTTTGTTTTCGCAGCCGCCGCCCTTGAGGATGAGTTTGACTTCGATCTCATCTTCTTCCCACTGTTCAAAGTGGATGACGGGGGTCTCAACGCCGAGGTTGTCGCCGCTGTTTTTGCCGGTGAGCGAATCGACTGAATTGGGGCGTAGTTTGCCGCGGCGCGTGGCTTCGGCCACGGCGTTCTTGATGGCCTTGCGGATGACGATCTGGTTCACGCCGACGGGCGTGTGGACGTGGAACGTGGGCATGCCCGTGTCCTGACAGATCGGGCTTTCGGCGGCAGTGGCCATGTCTACGTTGACCGCGATGACGTTCAGCGCCTGGGAGCTTTGCGTGCCAGGCGTTTCGGCTTGGAGGACCGCGCCCATGGCTTGGCGCACATCGGGCGGCAGGTTGGACGAAGTTTGGGTGATGAGTTCGATAAGGCTGTTTTCTAAATATTGCATGGTGGGGACCTAATATGGTTATAACAGTTTCAACTTCACGCGGGCAGTGAGGCCGGGTTTGACGGCTGCGTTGGGACTTAAAAATTCGACGATCACTTTGCCGTCCTTGATCGCACTGATCTTGCCTTCGATAGTTTCGCCTGCGGATTCGGCGATGGCGACCACCGCCGGCATGCCCGGCTGCAGGCGCTTCAACGCCTCCGCATCGGGCTCCAACTCCACCTGCAGTGCCGAAAGATCCGTAGCGATGACGAACATATCGGCCAGTTCGACAGTGACATCTTCGCCCGTGACGCCTTTGCGCGAGATGAGAGTGCCATCGACTGGGGCATGGACAACGCCTGAGTTGAAGGCGGACTTGGCGTCTTCCAATTCGGCCATCTTTTCTTCCAGTGTCTTCTTGGCCGCTTCCTGATCTTTCATGAGTTGAGATATGCGCTCTTCGGCGGATTTCGCACGCGCGGTCAGCGTTTCGAATTCGGCCATGGCGGTGGTGCGCTCGGCCACCGCTTTTTCGTAGGTGTTGCGTGCGGTTGCGCCTTGGCGATTCAACATCTCCTGCCGCTGATAGTTACGTTCGGTGCGGTCCAACTCCCCTTTGGAGCGGGATGCGTCGGCGCGTGTGCGCGAAGCTTCCAGCCTAGCGGTGAGCACAGCGGTCTCCAGATTGTTGACCTTCGTCTGGGCGTGATCGAGTTCGGCGAGGGACTGTTCCTGATTCGCTTCCAGACGCTGGCTTTTAATGCGGGCGAGCATCTGGCCTTCATAGACATCTTCGCCCGCTTCCACGAAAAACTCTTCGATGCGGCCATCGGTGCTGGCCGGGACTGCGATTACCTTTTGCGCGTCCACGCGGCCGGTGAGACTGATCTCTACCCCGGCCACGGCCGGCGCGGGGGCGGCGGCCTGGCTTGGCGCAGCCGGCTGCGGTTGGGTGCGCTTCCAATAGTTGTAGGCACCCAATGCCGCAGCCAGCAGCACGACCGATCCTCCGAAGAGTATCCATTTACCGCGCATTATTTTTTGGGTTCGCTGGAGGGCGGCACGATGCCGCGGATTCGCATGTAGGTGACCATGTTGCCGTAGTGTTCCATGGTGTGCGCGTTGTTGAAGGCGAGGATACCCAGCCGAGAGGTTTCACCGAAGAACTTCACGGTCTCAGCGCCCTTCGCGTCGGTCATTTCATCCAGCACGGAGTTGCAATAGGCGACGGCCTCTTTTGCCGCTTTCACAAGCTCTTCCTTCTTTGACATGTTCTTTTCAATGCCCGCGGGTGCGCGCTTTTCGCCCTTTGCCGCGGCGCAGAATGTATATGCGGCGTCGGAAGCGTGGCCTACCAACTGTGCGAAGCTGCGCACGTCGGGCGAAGCCTTGAAGGTATAACTTTCTTCGGGCATCTTTTCAGCGGACTTTACGATGTTGCTGGCGGCCATGGCCCAGATTTTCTTAACATCGGAGGTGAAAGGGTTCTGTGCGTTGGCGGATGCCGCCAAAATTGTGAGAGCGAGAAGGGAAAGTTTCATCAACCTATTCTATTAAATTGGAGAAACATCTGTAGAAAGCTGTAGGCGGTGGCGGCGATCGCAACACCGGCGAGGATGCCCCACATCTTCTCTCTCGCATCATCGAACAAGCGCGGAGTGCCCGCCAGCCAGGCGCAGCCGAAGCCTCCGATGATGCCTCCAATGTGGGCGGCCATGTCGGTCATGGGGAAGAGCAGTCCCATGATCAGGCTGTATACGGCCCAGCGCGTGTAGTGGCTCTTGATGGCATCGCCCACCATCGATTGGCTCTGCATGCCGAGCGCGATCATAGCGCCGATGAGGCCGAAGATTCCCGCCCTGGCGCCCACCGAAAGATGTCCCCACATGGTACTGGCGGCGAAGCCGGTAATGGTCGAGACAATATAGATGACGATCATACGGCGCTGTCCGAACATCTCTTCCACCTGCGCCCCCAGGTCAAACAGCACCCAGGAATTCATCAGAATGTGCATGATGCCGCCGTGCAGGAAGCCCGCGGTGATGAGGCGCCACCATTGGCCGGCTAAATTGAAAGGCGGATAGCTGGCGCCGAAGCGAACTATGGTGCGGCCATCCAGGTCGAACCCGGTACCCCGGCCGGACTGCATGGCATAAATTACGCAGGCGATGTACAGCCCGAAATTGATGACCAGAATCAGGCTGGTGGTGAATCTGGCGGCAGGGATAAGCCCGCCCAACAGATCCGCGGCCGAACGCCGGTCCACGGCGCGCCCTCCTACTTGTGTCTGACAGTACGGACAAGTCTTGTCGTCTGTCGTGATGAACGCCCGGCAATGCGGGCACATACGGCGATTATCCACTATCCTGATTGTAGCTGGCGTTTGGTACAATCGGAAATTCAGATGGTTAAGACGGAGAAAGAGCTACGGCAGGATATCGTTGATATCGGCAAATTGGTTTACCAGAAGGGTTGGGTCGCAGCGAACGACGGCAATATTTCTATTCGTCTTGACGCAGACAGGGTACTCTGTACACCCACGGGTGTGAGCAAGGGCATGATGCACGTGGATGATTTGATCATCTGCGACATGTATGGCAACAAGCTGGAAGGGCGCAGGGAGCGCACCAGTGAAATTGCGATGCATTATAAGATTTACGAATTGAGGCCCGATGTGAAGGCGGTTGTGCATGCGCATCCACCCGTCTCGACTGGTTTTGCGGCCGCCGGCAGGTCGCTGAATCTGGCGCTGCTGCCGGAGGTGATCATCGGCTTGGGTTGCGTTCCGCTGGCTGAATACGGCCTGCCCGGGACCGATGCGTTGACCGATGGCATGCTGCCATTGATTCCGAAGTACGACGCCCTGCTGCTGGCCAACCATGGCGCGGTCTGCTACAGCGACGAAGTGTACAAGGCTTTCTTTAAGATGGAAACGCTGGAACATTTTGCGCGCATTACGTTGGTGGCCGAACTGCTGGGCGGGCCGAAGTTGCTGCCCAAGGTGGAAGTGGATAAGCTGTTTGATTCGCGGACGCGGTATGGCGTGAAGGCGCGGTCGAGCGGCGAGCCGGGATGTCCGGTGGTGGCGGAGAATGTTGCCGCGGCGGACCCAGGCGACGGAAAGATTACTGTGACGCGGGAAGAGTTGATCGCGCTGGTGGATGCAGCGGTTCGCGCCCGCGGTGGGAAATAATTAGGAGACCTGATCTATATGGGTGAAGCTTTAGGAATGATCGAGACGAAGGGTTTGATCGCGATGATCGAAGCCTCGGATGCTATGGTGAAGGCGGCACGGGTAACGCTGGTGGGCTGGGAAAAGATCGGATCAGGCTACGTGACCGCGCTGGTTCGCGGCGATGTTGCCGCTGTCCGCGCCGCCACCGATGCTGGTGCTGCCGCCGCGCGCCGTGTAGGTGAGCTGGTTGGCGTGCACGTGATTCCGCGCCCGCATGCGAGCCTGGAAGACGTATTTTCCATCGGCAAGCTGAGTTCGAAGTAAGGCTGCAAAATGACTCTTGGCCGTGTGATAGGAACCGTTGTGGCCACCAGAAAAGATGTTCGTCTGGAAGGCAAGAAGCTGCTGGTAGTGCGCACGGTTTCCCCGGAAGGCAAGGACGAAGCGGGCTACGTTGTGGCCGTGGATACCGTGAGCGCGGGGTTTCGCGAAACCGTACTCATTGTTGCGGGCAGTTCCGCGCGCATGGCGGAAGGCTGCAAAGATTCGCCGGTGGATTCGGTGATTGTGGGCATTGTTGACACCATCAGTCTCGACTCCAAACCGGGAGAGAAGTAGCGCCATGTTTCTCGGCCGCGTGGTGGGCAGTTTGTGGAGCACGGTGAAGGACGCCAATCTCACCGGGCAGCGTTTTCTGGTTGTGCAGCCGATGACACCGCAATTGAAGCCGACAGGAAAGCAGTTGATTTGCACCGATTCGACGGGCTCGGGCTCCGGCGAGTTGATCTACTGGGTGAAGGGGAAGGAAGCCAGTTTTCCGTTTCAGCCGGCGGAAGTGCCGTGCGATGCAACTGTTGTGGGAATTGTGGATGAGATCCACTTGGGCGGGGAAAAGTAAGTGCTCATCGGGCGAGTGATCGGCGACTTAGTCGCAACGCAAAAACACTCCAGCCATGAGGGCATGAAGATCCTGCTGGTGCAGCCGCTGAATCTGGATGGATCCGACCGTGGCGACGCGCTGATTGCTTTTGATTCCGTGGATGCGGGAACGGGCGATCAGGTTTTAATTGCGACCGATGGCTTCGCCGCCATGACCAGCGTGGGACGGCCCAACTCACCCATCGACATGTGCGTCATCGGTGTCATAGACCGCATTGACCTTTTTGAGGGACTTGAGGGGAGCAGTCAGGCGCCGGCTGCGGGTGCGCCGCAGAAAAGCTCCAAGAAGTCCCGCCGCGATTAGCCCGACTACGGCTTGCATCGCCCAATAGATTTGCTGCATGCTCTGCAGGCGGGATTCCAAGGCTGGCAGATCACCTGCATCCTTGAAATCGAGTAGTCTGCCCACACCTGAAATCTCGCGTGCAAGTATAAAATGCAAGGCAATGGTAATCAGCGTGGCAAGTCCACCCGCGGCAAAATATGTGTATTCGGCCTTCACCGAAACCATGAGCGCAATGACTACCAGGGCCAGGCCAATCTGCGCGAATCCCCAGTTCTTGTACAAGACCCTGTTTGCTTCGCCGGCTGAATGCCGCAGTAACTGGCGCAAGTCCTGATATTCGATGGACTCCATCGATTTTGCGATCACGGCATCGCCGGATCCGATCGTCGTATCGACTATCCAAAGATTGGTTGACAACACGAAAGGTATTATGATGATCCATGCAAGCCATAAGGCGAGGACACTACAAATTAGACGGCGAGTATGCATTTGAATAACTATTACAGTATCCTACATTCACAAGCTATCTCCAAGTTGGAAGGCCAATGAAATCTACAAGAAGAGCGATTATTCTGGGCGCCGCCGCGGCGCAGGCTGCAACCGCGCAGACGTTGCGGCTGCCGAAGAAGGTTAAAGTTGGGGTGCTTGGCCTGGTTGGCCATACGGCAGAGGTGTTGCGTCCACTGCCGAATCTTCCGGATGTTGAGGTCACTGCGGTGTACGATCCGGCGGCTGCCTTACGTGCCCAGTTTGTGAAGAAGGCGCCTTTCGAAAAGGTGCGTTTGTATGCGGACTACCGTGAGATGCTGGCCAAGGAAGAGTTCGATATCGTCGCGGTGTGCAACTCGAATGGCGAGCGGGCAGAGGCTGTGCGGGCGTGCCTGGAGCGCAAGGTGCATGTGATGGCCGAAAAGCCGCTGGCTATTGAGCGGGCGGATTTCGATCGCACGTGGAAGCTGATTCTGGCATCGGGCAAGAAGTTCACCATGCTGCTGCCGATGCGGTTCGATCCGGAGTATCTGGCGCTGCGCCGCGCCGTGGATAATGGCGACATAGGCGAGGTGGCGCAGATCTCATCGCAGAAGTCGTATCAGGCCGGTGCGCGGGCGGAGTGGATGCGCAACCGCAAGACGTATGGCGGGACAATTCCGTGGATCGGCATTCATATGGTCGATCTGATGCGGTGGTCATCGGGCAGGGAATTCGTGGAGGCGATGTCGTTCCAGGGGCACATCGGATTTCCCGATATCGGCGATATGGAAAACACGACCGCGTCGGTCTTCCGGTTGGACAATGGCGGCGTGGCCACCCTGCACATGGATTATCTGCGTCCGTCGCCGGCTGGTTCGCATGGCGACGACCGTTTGCGACTGGCCGGGACGAAGGGCATTGTGGAGTATCAGGCGGCCACTGGCGTTACTATGATGACCGATAAGAAGGCGCCACACAAAGTCGAGAGCCTGCCTGCGCAGCGGCACCTGTTTGTTGAGTTTCTGGAAGCGATTTATCATGGCAAGCCGGAGCCGATTGCGATGAAGGAGATTCTGCGGGCCAACGAGATTACGCTGGCGGCGCAGGAGGCGGCGGTGCAGCGCCGGGCCGTAAAGGCTTAGAGCGGAGGAAGAGGGGCGAGTGCCAATCCGATGGCACTCGTTTTTCGACACGCCGTTTTCTTTAGTTAGTTTTCGCACAGGCGAATCCTCCTTCGCCAAGGCGACGGCGGATTCGCCTGCCCGCTCGCTTGCGAGCGCTATGTTTTCAAGCCGACTACCACGTGAATATTTCAGTGGGATTCCATGTAGTTGTAGTAGGCGGCGAGGAAGATCGCGGTGGCGTTGCGATGCGGCGGGACGTAGTCGCGAAACTGGGCGTTGGCGCCGAGCTTGGACTCCTGCTCTGTCCAGAAGGACTGCCAGTCAACTTTCGACGCACTGCTTAGCAGGCGGTCGTTAATGGCCTTGAGCATCGGGTCGTTGATGGAGGCCGTACCAACCGCACGGGTGGCGATCAGTTGTGCGCTGCCGGCCGTTCCCAGCACGTCCTCTACGTGGTCCATGCCGCGGCAACTGCCAAGGAAGACCAGCTTCGCTGACGGCGTCAGGTAGCGCAGCGATTTTTCGAGATGAAAGCTGTGGCCTCGATGGACTACCACAGCGGGTTCCATGCGTTTTGCGGCAAAGAGTCTGGAGATCTCACTCTGGCCGCTTTCTTCGCTTGGAATGTTGGCGTAGATTTCGATGCGCCGTCCGTTTGCGTGGCGGCCGGTGACAACAACGTACGACCCCTTGATTTCGAAGCGCCAGTTGCGGTCGCGCTGGTAGCTTTGTTTGAAGGTCTCATACGACTCTTCTCCGTCGTCGTCGTTGTAAAAAAAATAGCGTTGCACGCACAGGTTGGCGTTGCTGAAAAGCGGTTTCAGCGGCAGCTCGCGCGGCGTGAGGAAGTAAGGCTGAAAGCGTTCGGCGAGTTCCCATTTCCCGTCGAGCTTTGCGCTCAGGCGCGCGGCAAGCAGCCCGTACAAAGGCTGATCAGCGTGCGTAACGATGGATTGTTTTATGGCGGCGAGCGAGCGTGGATTCGCCGTACCTTCGAGGATCTCGGCGGCAGCGATGGCATCTTCGGGCGAGTCGATTACAGCGAAGGCGCGTGGGGCGGCGGATGGCTCACGTTCGAGAAACGCATCCAGACGTCCGTGAATGGCGGCCAGCGCGAGGAACTTGCGCAGATTGTGGTCAGGGAGCGATAACGCAGTGGATGCGCGCGGCAGAATCAGCTTATCGAAAATCGGATTGAAGATAAGATCGTCTTCCTCTGAGCGGCCATAGCTGAGGAGCAGACAAAGTTCGCTCACGGAAAGCTGGCCGAGGCTCGATGCCTCTTTCCGTTCGCCGAAAAAACGGAACAGGATCTGTGCGTAGTTTTCCAACGCCCGGTCAAGAAACAGCGCGTCCATGCCGCTCGAGTTCTGGCGCAACGAGGCTAGCGTGCGGAAGTAATCGAGCCCGTTGGAGGCCGATTGGCCGAAGCGTGCGAGCACAGCGGCGCGCGCTTTTGTCGGACCATCCAACGATTTGTCTGAGCCGATCTCAGCGAGCCTGCGCATCTCCGGACGCTTGCATTCGCCCACCGCCTGGGTCACCAGTTTGGCAGTTACCGAATCGCCGCCGAGCAGTGTGACCACTTCTTCCGGGGCAATCAGGGCGGCCAGTTCGAAGGTCTCTTTGCCGTGCGGTAGCGCCCAATAGGCATCCACTTCCCGGATGGCGAGTCCTGGGTTCTTCAGCGCCACCGCAGCCAGCAGTTTCTTCGCGACGACCGGCGGCAGCGTGCGCGCGAGTTCGGCGGAGCGAAAGAAATTGGTCTCGCCGATCCACGGGCGGTCAATGAACGTGACGGCCCATTGCGTGGACGGCTCGCTAAGAAATGCTTTGCGCTGCACGCGGTCGCGCTGAAAATCGTTGCGCAGCATGTGCGCCATCGTCAGCGTCTGTTGTGGCGGCTGCTTTTCCAGCAACTGGAAAAGTTCGCGCTGCGGCATGCGGGCGTATTCGATCTGCGCTGGCGGCGCGGCTTGCAGGGGCATTACTCCTAGTCTAGCCGCGATCAGATAGAATAACACGATGCACTCTGAAAACCGTGTTCGTTACGCAGCCGCCGCAGTGTTCATGCAGGTCCTGCTGGGTGTGATTTATTCGTGGTCGATTTTTCGTGGTCCGCTGGCATTGTTGCATGGGTGGTCGAAGGCGCAGACGATTGCGCCGTACCGCTACTCTTTGCTGTCGTTCGCCGCGGGAATGATTCTTGCCGGCTTCTGGCAGGATCGCAAAGGGCCGCGCCTGGTGGCCAGTTTCGGCGGATTTCTGTTGGGCACGGGATGCCTGCTCGCCGCATATATCGGCTCGACCGTTGATGGCTTGATTCTTGCGTACGGCGTGGTTGCGGGCTTTGGCGTGGGCTTCGCTTATGTCACGCCGATCGCCATGTGCATCAAATGGTTTCCCGATAAGCGCGGTATGATCGTTGGCCTTGCGGTGATGGGCTTCGGGGTGGGCCCGCTGTTGTTTGGGCCGCTGCTGGAAGCGCTGATGGGCAAGGATCCTGCGCAGCTTGGCGAGACCATTCCGCGCACGTTTTTGATTCTCTCGGCCATTTTTTATATCGGCGTGATTGGCGCGGCGCAGTTCTATAAAGTGCCGCCCGCGGGCTGGAAGCCGGAGGGTTGGATTCCGCCGCCGGGCCGTGCGGGCGCGACGGAGATTCCTCCGGCGGGGATGCTGGCGACGTGGCAGTTTTACGTTTTGTGGATTCTGTATTTTCTGGGCACTTCGGTCGGGTTGACGGCGATTGGCGAGGCTACGCCGCTATTGCAGGAGATGGCGAAATCGGGCGCGTTTCTTTCCGCGGGCGCGGCGCTGGGCGTGATGAGCATTTTTAATGGGCTTGGCCGGTTGGGTTGGGGCAGCGTTTCGGACCGCTATGGACGCAAGGTGGCCGCACTCGGCATGTGCGCGGTTTCGATTGTGGCCTGTCTTGGATTCCTGCGCGAACCGGGCGGCTTTCTGCAGTTGCTGACGGGTCTTTGTCTGGTGGCGGTTTCCTATGGCGGCTATCTGGCGCTAATGCCTTCGTTCACGGCCGACTACTTCGGGCCAAAGAATGTGGGCGCGAATTATGGACTGCTGTTTTCCGCGTGGGGTATCTGCGGCTTCGTGGTGCCGGGCTATTTTGCCTCAATCATGGACCGCGCCAAGGCGGCGCATGATCTGGCCGGTGGTTACAACGAAGTGTATCTGACGCTAAGCGGTCTGGCGCTAGTGGGTGCGATTGCGTCGACGTTCCTGCGGCCACCCAGCAATGCCTGAACTGAAGAAAATCCTCGCTGGCTTGAAGGCGTATAACGGCGAGCCCGAACTTCCTCCGGCGAAGGGCCTGTTTGAACTGGTGGTGTGGGAAAACTCTGTTTACCTGCTACCGGACGAACGGCGTGCGGAGGTCTTCGCGACGCTTCGCGAACGTGTTGGCTTAACCGCGCAGGCTATGCAGGATGCCGCTCAGGATGTTCTGTTGGAGATTGCCGGCAGAGGTGGAATGCGCCCGGAAACGCGCGTATTCCGCTGGCGTGAAATCGCGCGAATCACACTCAGCCAGTTCGACGGGGATCTCGATTCTGTCCTCAGCTTGCCCTATACCGCGGCGAAGAAGGTGCTCAAGCAGTTTCCAACCATCGGTGACCCAGGCGCGGAAAAGATTCTGATGTTCTGTGGCGTTGCACAGGGCCTGCCGCTGGAATCGAACGGACTGCGCGTGCTGACACGCATTGGTTACGGTCGCGAACAGAAGAGCTACGGCGCCATGTACAAATCCGTGCAGGATGCGATCGCGGGCGAACTGCCGAAGGGGGCCAGTCCTCTTTCGCAAGCCCATCTGCTGCTGCGCGAACACGGCAAGGACATGTGCCGAAGGGTGTCTCCGGCGTGCAAAAGCTGTCCGATTCAGAAGCTCTGTAATTATGAGTGGAAGTAAGTGCTTACCAGGTCACCGATGTTGGCCCACTGGTGAGGCAGCACTTCGATCTGCACAGTGCCTTCGCCTTCCGTCAGAACCGTGAGGCACTGCCGGACGCCTGCGATCCCAAGATCCCGAAGGTGTGCCGTTAGATGCTGCCCGTAGGCTTCGCAATAACTTTCTACCGTAATCAGCGGAGACGCAAACAGGTGAGCGGCCATTCCCTCACAAGGAATCCGGTCGATGAGTTCTTCGCCTGTTGCAAGCGGCCAATCGCTGTAGAGGATTGCATGTCCGCCGGGCTTCAAGTGTGTACCGCACCGCCTTATGATCGCGTGGGCGAGTTCATCGCCGCGGGTGCCTCCATGCAGGAACAGATGGTTTGCGAAGCCCGCCGGGCGCGGAACGAACGGTGGTTGACACACGATGAGGTCGAACCGTTCGGCGGCAACCGGCTCAAACAAGCTGCCTTGCCTGAATTCCACATTCTCAATTCCGTTGATGCGGGCGTTGAATCGTGCCAACTGAATCGCGCGCGGGTTCAGATCCGTACCCACGGAGGCGCCCAGCAATAACGACAACGTTCCAGCTCCACAGCAAAGATCCAAGGTGCGTCCTCCGCCTGCAAATACACGGCCAGCGCGGAATAGAATCGCGGCGGTTTCGCCGGCAGGCAGGACCTCGTCATCCGTGGTGAGGGGCCAATCACTGAGCAGATACAAGTCCCCGGCGAAATCGATGCGATACGCCGCCGTATTGTCGACGATCAACTCAGCCGGTACAAGCGCATCGGCGAACAATTCGCGTAGTTCAATATCCGTCAGAAGCGCTTGATCGCGAAACAGGCGCAGGGCCAGCGCCGCAGGATCGTCGCGCAACGCCGCGTGGCGAACCGGCGTGCGGCGCGACTCGCATGCGTTGAATCCAATCAGCCGGAAACGTTCTGTGAGCAACAATGAGCCGATGGTAGCAAATTGCCTGGCGCAAATTGGGGCATTTGGCTCAATTTGGCCGCAATTCCGCTGAAAATGAACGGCCCTGGATTTGCTTTGTCTAACACATGCTCAAGCGCTGGCAACGCACTCTGAAAATAGCGGCGGTTCCTCTCTTCGCGGCTTTTGTTTGTCTACAACTGATCCCGATCTTTCCGGCGGACAATCCGCCGATCGATCCAAACCGAACGATCGAATCGCAACTGGAAGTGAATCCGAACGTCAAGGCGATCCTCGACCGCTCTTGCCGTGACTGCCATTCCTACGAAACGCAGTGGCCGTGGTACAGCCACGTTGCGCCGGCGAAATGGATGATCAGCCGCGATGTGCACAAGGCCAGATCAATCATGAATTTTTCAGAGTGGACGGAGGATGCGGGCGTGAAACTGGAGAAGGCGGTGGGCATGCTGATTGCCTCCTGCACGGATGTGACAGTGCGGCGCATGCCCAAACCGGAGTATCTGTTACTGCACAGGCGCGCCGTCCTCAATCAGGACGACGTGAACAACTTTTGCGGGTGGTCGAAACAGCAGAGCAAAGTGCTGATCGCGCGCAAACGTGCGCGGGCGGGCGGCGGCCAATAGGCGGGATACTTCCCCGCCCTCCTAATAGGTGTGAAAAAATGCGCTCGCCACCGAGCTGGACCGGCGAATCGCCGGTCCTACCCTTAAAAACATTGGCTTTCCGTGGGTAGGACAAGCGACCTGTCCGCCGTCTTGTCCGCCGAAGCTTTAGCGAAGGCGGAAGCCTTGGCGAAGGTGGATCCGCCTGTCCAAATTCTAATTAGTAGCCCTTCTGCTTGTCGACGACGTTGATGAGCGGGCGGCCATCGGCGAAGCGCGCGATGTTTTCTTTGATGGTGCCGACCATGCGGGCGCGGTCTTTGTCGGAGCGGCCGGCGATGTGCGGGGTGATCATTACGTTGTCGAACTTCCAAAGCGAGTGGCCTGCGGGCAGCGGTTCCGGGTCTGTAACGTCGACGCCCGCGCCGGCAAGCTTCTTGCCATCGAGTGCCTTCACCAGCGCCGGCATGTCGTAGATGCCGCCGCGGCTTACGGCGATGAAGTACGAATCCTTCTTCATCAACTCAAACTGGGCGGGGCCCATCATCTTGTGGCTCATCGGAGTGTGCGGGGCGGAGATGAACACCACGTCGGCGGTGGGCAGCACTTCGTTCAACTGATCGGGCTTCACAGCTTTCTGGAAGAACGGCGAGAACGGAATATCTTCCGGGTCCACGCAGGTCACACCCATGCCGAAGGCCCAAGCGCGCTGCGAGATCTGCATGCCGATGCCGCCGCAGCCGATGACCACGGCCTGACGTCCGCGCAGTTCGATGCCGCCGTAGGGACGGGGCTGCCAGGTCTCTTTTTGTTTCGTCTGTGCGAATACGTTCAGTCCGCGCGATAGATAAAGGAGCATGGCCAGAGCGTGGTCGGCGATTTCAGGGCCTTGCACGATCTGGTTGTTGGTCACCACGATGTTGGAATCGCGCAGATCGGTGCCGCCAGAAAGGTGGAGGATGGTTTCCACGCCCGCGCTCATGATCTGGACCCATTGCAGCTTCTTGCCGGCGCGGACCATTTCCGGCTTGATGGTGCCGATGAACGCATCGGCATCTTTGATTTCTTCCATGACGTTTTGCGGAGTGACGGCCACGAGCCGCACTTTGGGCGAAGCGTCCTTGAGCGAGTCGGCCATTGCGGCGTCGCCTAAAATAATGATCTTCTTGGTCTGCGCGGAAAGTGTCAACGCGCAGAGTGCTGTCAGAAATGCAATTCGGAACATGGAAGGGATTCTATCAAATCCCGCGGCTAGTGTAATTCGCCGATGTAGAGGTTGCCGGTGGATTCACTGAATTCGTAGGCGAGATGGCGCGAATCCATCGACCAGTCCGGGTAGCGCAGGAATTGGCGCATCTTTTTGTTATTGGTCAATTGTTGGATTTTTTTCGTGCGGCGGTCCACCCAACTGATGTTCCATGCGCCGTTTCCAAACTTGGAGTAGAGAATCTTGGATCCGTCTGGCCACCAGCCGCCGGTGTAGTGCGTGCCGCCGTTTAAGATGGTTTCCAGTTTGCCCCCGTTGGAAGGGACAACGGCCAAGGCGCCGCGGTCGCCGGATGTACGCTCCATCGCAAGCCATTTGCCATCGCGCGAGAACTTGGCGTAGGCAGCGTCTTCCCCGCCAGTATCGAGCCTGGCGATCTTGCCTGTTGGGATGTCAATGCGCATGGCGATTTCCACCGCGCCTGGAGACTCCGCATTAAAGGTGGCAACTGTCAGGTCGCCATTGATGTCCATTTGGTTGGGAGCTTGCTGCAACGCCAGTATGGTAGAGGTTGCGCCGTCTGACAGGCGTGTCTTCTTGAGCGCAAATTTGGGGCTATCTCCGGTTGGCTCCCGTGAAGAGTAGATCAGGAACTGGCCGTCAGCGGAAAAATGGGGATAGGATTGAAATTCTGTGGAGAGCCCGATGGTGACAGGTTCTGAGCCGTCGGGCCTTACCACGAGCGTTCTGGATGGGACCCCTTTCTGAAGCTGGGTGATGGCCAGCCGGCTTGCGTCCGGCGCCCAGTTGGGGCACAAAAAGCGATAGCTCACTTCATGTGTGATGGTTTCTGGCTCCGACTGTGCCGGCCGATTGTCCTGCATCTTCAGCGTCATGATTTTGCTGGTCCGCTGTACTGCGCTATAGATCAATCGCTTGCCGTCGGGCGAAAGGGCAAGGTCCTGTGGGACACCTATGCTGGGTTGAAAGATTGGCGAAGGGTCGCCGATTGGGGTCACGGAGCCAGGATTCATGGCGAATCGCCAGATGCCGATGTCGCCACCCAGCATTTGGCCGCGTGCGTTGCCTGAGATGAAGTACAGGCTGCTGTCGTCTTTAGCGAAAACCGGGCTGCCACAACCATACCAGCCGGGCTTGAACATCAGCTCCGATTGGCCGCTGCCCAAATCATATTTCCAGTATTCGCAGTGAGGCTGAACGTAATTGACATAGCGAATATAGCGGCTGTCGCCGGTCCACGTGGGAAAGCTCTGTCCGCCCTTCGTGATCTGCCTGGCCTGACCGCCTTCGGCTGGAATGATCCAAAGTGAGGCATCGCTGGGCCAATAATAGTCGGTTGTTGCCAGGGTCTCCGCGCCATGGGAACGGAAGACGATCCACTTGCCGTCTGGTGACCAGACCGGTGCGGCGCCGAACTCAGTCAGCCGCCGCGGCGTGCCCCCAGGGGACGGAATCCGGAAGATCCCAGGCTCGGCAATGGAACTGTAGGCTACCGAACGCCCATCAGGCGAAAAACTTGGATAGAGGTTCTGTTTGCCGCTGTTGGTGAGCTGAAGTTCCCGGGCGCTGCGGTCCATGGGGCGTAAATAGATTTCGAAAGAGCCGGAGCGGTCTGAGGCGTAGGCGACGAGGTTGCCGTCAGGAGAAAAGACGCCGCCAAGGTCGAGACCGTCGCTGCTCGAAAACTGCGAACTGGCGAGCGACGATGGCGGACGGGGGGACATACTGAGCCGGGCGGTGCCTGCCAGGGCAAGCGCCACCGCCAGTAGTCCTGCGGCGTACCAGGGCCAGAGCAGCTTCCTGGCCTGGGGTATCGGGGGGGGCAGGCTGGACTCGGGGATCGCACAGTTGTCCAAGAAACCGGTAGCCTACGGTCGGCACGGTTTCTACATAGCGCGGTTCCTTGGCATCGTCATTCAGGGCCTTGCGGATTTGGGCCACTGCTCGTGTGATGGCGTTGTCACCCACTGCCGTATCCTGCCAGACGGCCTTCAGAATGTCGTCTTTCGACACCACCCTCTCGCGATTCTCGATCAAAAAGACCAGTAGCCGGAGAGATTTCGGCTCCAGAGGGTGGATTTCTCCGTTTACGGTAAGTCGAACATTCGATTGGTCTAATTCGGCATCATCGAAGCGGAATACGGTTCCATCATGGGCCATCATAGTCTCATCACCCGGAATGCGAAAAGAATCGCAAGCCCATCACGACTTGCATCGGCAGGCAGCCCTAAGCTGCCTACATGCGAACACTCACTGCACTCACCGTCTTGAATATTATAGCGGTACTAAACGCCGAACCGGCCATGAAAATCCGGGTCATCGAAGGCCGCCCGGTCGCCGGTAATGTCTATATCAATGGAAGGGGGCCATACACCTTTCTGCTCGATATCGCTGCGCAGACCAACCACATTGACGAGCGGCTGGCTGGGAAGTTGGGGTTGCAGCGTACCGCCCGGCTGGAAGTGGTCACCATCTCAGGCACGAGAATGATTTCCGCCGGGCAAGTGGATGAAATTCGTTTGGGGGAGGCGGCGGCGAAGCATCAGGAGATGATTTTCGGCGACATGTCGGCCGTGCGGCAGCTCGTCCCGGAAGCGGATGGGGTACTTGGCCAGGAGTTCCTCGGCAAGTTTGATTATCTGCTCGACTTCCGCGCCCGGCGAATCGTCTTCGGGCCGATCTCCACCGCCTCGCCCCGGATTCAGGTGCGTAAGCTGCACGGATGCATGGCCGTATTCTCGAATCTGGGGGACCTGCTGCTTGATTCCGGAACGGATACGCTGATTGTTTTCAGCAATAAAGAGGAGAGCGCTGCCTTCCAGCTGGTGACTTCCACAGGCGCCATTGCGGCGAATACGGGCCGCAGAAGCCGCCTCATGATCGATGGCGTGGCCTACTCCGCGGCGAAGTCGGTGACCATGGTGCCAAGGGGTGGCCAGGGCAACGGACTTCTTCCGATGGCCGTTTTCCAGTCTGTCTACATCTCCAATTCCGGCAACTACATCATTCCAAACCCAACAGTGGATTAAACCGGATTGAAACGGTGGACTCCACACCGCTGCTGGTCTATAATGAAAAGACTGCCTATCAGCGGTAGTGTGTCAGTACGGTTCCAATCAAATGTTTGAGAACTTATCGGAAAAGCTGCAAAAGGTTTTCAAGAATCTTCGCGGCGAAGGCAAATTAACGGCCGAAAACATGGAAGCTGCCTTGCGGGAGATCCGCATGGCGCTGCTAGAGGCCGACGTGCATTTCCGCGTAGTTAAGCAGTTGATGGAAAATGTAAAGACGAAAGCCCTTGGGCAAGAAGTACTTGCGAGCTTTTCGCCAGCCCAGCAGGTAATTAAGATTGTCCATGACGAGCTGATTCACATCCTGGGCAGCCATCAATCGAAACTGCGTTTTGCCAACGAACCGCCCACGGTCATCATGATCGTCGGCCTGCAGGGTTCCGGTAAAACCACCAGCACGGGCAAGCTCAGCCGCTGGCTTTCCAAGAACGCTCACACGCCACTGATGGTATCCGTCGACGTTTACCGTCCGGCTGCCCGCAAGCAATTGAGTGTGATCGCGCGCGACATCAAGATTCCGATCTACGAAGGCGTCGAAGGCGAAACCAAGCCAATGGAATTGGCTAAGAGCGCCCGCCGCGAAGCCATCCAGACCGGACGCGACACGATCCTGATCGATACCGCCGGACGCCTGCACATCGACGAAGACCTGATGCAGGAACTGTCCGAGCTGAAGGCCGAATTCAACCCGACCGAGATTCTGTTCGTGGCCGACGCCATGACCGGGCAGGACGCGGTGAAGAGCGCCGAAGAGTTTCACAAACGCCTGGGCATCACCGGCGTGATCCTAACAAAAATGGACGGCGATGCGCGCGGTGGCGCGGCATTGTCGATCCGCACGGTGACTGACCAGCCACTGAAGTTCATCGGCGTGGGCGAAAAGTTCGACGCATTTGAGCCGTTCCATCCCGACCGCGCGGCGAACCGCATTTTGGGCATGGGCGACGTGCTCAGCTTCATCGAAAAGGTGGAGCAGTCCGTCGACAAGAAACAGGCCGAAGAGATGCAGCGCAAGCTCATGGACAATGAGTTTACGCTGGAAGATTTCCGCGATCAGTTAAAGCAGTTGCGCAAACTCGGTTCGTTTGAATCGATCCTCGGTATGATGCCGCAGATTGGCGCGCTGAAGGAACTGAAGAACGCCAAAGTAGATGAGAAAGAGTTGACGCGCATTGTGGCCATCATCGATTCGATGACTCCCAAGGAGCGTGCCAACCACATGCTGGTAAATGGGTCGCGCCGCAAGCGCATTGCCATGGGCAGCGGCACCACGCCGCAGGATATCAATAACCTGCTGAAGCAGTACACAGCAGCGCGTAAGATGATGAAGACTTTTTCGGGCGGCATGGGCGGCATGCTCGGCAAGAAGATGGGCCGGTTTAAGCTCCCGTCGCTGGAAGATTTGAAATTTTAGGAAATTGGAATAGGAGTAAGTATTAAATGCTAATGATTCGGTTGGCGCGTTTTGGCGCCAAGAAAAAACCGACCTACCGTGTGGTCGTCATCGATAAGGAACGTGCCCGGAATTCCAGCAACGTGGAAGTGCTCGGTCATTACAATCCGCTAACCTCGCCCGCAACCGTGGTGGTAAACCACGAACGTTTCGGCTATTGGGTGAAGTGCGGCGCAAAGCCGTCTCAGACGGTTGCCCGCCTGATTAAGGCCAATCCGGCGCCGGCGCCGGCGGAAGTTCCCGCCGCTTAATTGGCGACGCTAGCGGTTTGTCGCGCAAGCAGTGATAAAATCGCATTGGAAAGGAGGCGCGAGAGATGACGGAAATTAAGCAATTGGTTGAACAGATAGCCAAGGCTCTCGTGGACATCCCAGAGGAAGTTGTCGTCACCGAAGTACAGGGTGAGCAGATCACAATATTGGAATTGAAGGTTGCTCCCAGCGACATCGGGAAAGTGATCGGGAAACAGGGCCGCACTGCGCGGTCTATCCGCACGCTTCTCGGCGCTGCTGGCATGAAACTAAACCGGCGTTTTACGCTGGAGATTCTGGAGTAGCTTGGATTCCAATTGGTTGACGCTGGCGCGGCTGACGAAAGTCAGGGGCAACCGCGGCGAATTGATGGCCGAAAGTTTTGTCAATGATCTTGACGAGGCGATTGGCGACCGGCCCGTGGAATTGTTCAAGCCATCGGGTGAGCCTGCGGGAACGTTTCCGGTCGAAGAGATCTGGGAGCACAAGGGCCGCCAGGTGGTGAAGCTGGAAGGGATCGATTCGATCTCAGAAGCCGAAGCGCTGGAAGGTCTGGAGATCCGGATTCCTAAGGCGGAGCGGCTGGC
Source organism: uncultured Acidobacteriia bacterium (assembly GCA_903881085.1). GTDB lineage: Bacteria > Acidobacteriota > Terriglobia > Bryobacterales > Bryobacteraceae > CAIRSA01. The sequence continues at coordinate 8,998 of CAIRSA010000522.1, read as the reverse complement.
CGCTGACGAAGGCGAGTATTTTCACGACGACCTGGTGGGTTGCCGGATGGTGGATGCCGAGTCGGGCAAAGATTACGGTGTCGTGACCGCCTGGCGCGATTTTGGCGGCGGCGGGATACTGGAATTAGACGGTGGCCTGATGGTGCCGTTTGCGCGCAGCATCTGCGTTGAGATCGATGTTCCCGGGAAGCTGATCCGTGTGAAGTTGCCCGAAGGTTTGTTGGATTTGAATTGATGATGGTTTTTCACGTGCTCACGATCTTCCCGGAATTCTTTCGGGGGCCATTTGAGCATGGCGTAGTCGCCAAGGCAAAGGAAGCCGGATTGATCGACATCCGGATTCACAACCTGCGCGATTGGACGTACGACCGGCACAAGTCGGTCGACGACCGGCCATTCGGCGGAGGCGAAGGCATGTTGCTGAAGCCTCAGCCGCTGTTTGAAGCAGTAGAAGCGATCTGGCCGGAGCGGTCCGCGCGCAATAAAGTGATTCTGCTTTCGGCGCAAGGGCGGCCATTCACGCAGGTGACGGCGCGGCGGTTGAGTGAAGAGGCCGATGAGGTGCTGTTGATCTGCGGCCGGTATGAAGGGGTCGATGAGCGCGTAGCCGAGCATTTGGCTGACGAGGAGCTCTCGATCGGCGATTTTGTTTTGAGCGGCGGAGAACTTGGCGCCGCGGTGATTGTGGATAGCATGGCACGGCTTGTTCCAGGCGTGCTTGGCAATGAAGCCTCGGCGGTGTTTGAGAGTTTTTCCGAGGCGTCGGGAGTTTTGGACTGCCCGCAGTATACACGGCCCGCCGAGTTTCGCGGATGGAAGGTGCCGGATGTACTGGCCGGGGGCAACCACGAAGAGATTCGCAGGTGGCGGCGGAAGGCGGCGCTGGAAAAAACAGCGCGCATGCGGCCGGATCTGCTGAACGGGCAATAGGCTGAAACCGAGTCGCGACCGTAAGGGAGCGGAGCCCGGGTTCGCCCAGGAAGTTTCTGGCAAGATTTTAGATTGAGGATATAGTCATGACAAACGCAGTATTGGCGAAGGTAGTAAACAAAGGCTTGCGGACCGACATTCCGGAATTCCGCGCCGGTGACACCATTAAAGTTCACGTAAAAATCAAGGAAGGCGACAAAGAACGCCTCCAGGTTTTTGAAGGCACCGTGATTGCCCGCAAGAACACCGGTATGGGCGAAACCATCACCGTGCGCAAGGTCAGCTTCGGCACCGGCGTGGAGCGCATCTTCCCGTTGAACGCGCCCGTGATCGATCACATCGACATGGTCCGCACCGGTCGCGTCCGCCGCGCTAAACTGTATTACCTCCGCGCCCTGAAGGGCAAGGCTGCCCGCTTGAAAGAACGCGTCTAACAAGCATCCCTGGGGAGGCAAGTTCTTGCGATGCTCGAGCAGTTTCGAAAACGAAGCACGGAAGCTCGGCTATCTGGCTGTGGCAGGCGTGGATGAGGCGGGACGTGGTGCGCTCTTCGGCAGCGTCGTCGCTGCCGCTGTGATACTCGATCCGAATCGTCCCATCCGCGGCCTCAACGACAGCAAGCAGCTGACGGCTGAAACTCGCCAAGAACTTGCCGCCCAAATCAAAGAGAGATCGGTAGCCTGGGCAACCGGGGCTGCCGATGCCGCTGAAATCGATCGCATCAATATCTACCAGGCCTCGCGGCTGGCGATGAAGCGCGCGATTGAGGCCCTGCCGGTCAAGCCCGATTATCTGTTGGTCGACGCCATGCGCATCGATCTGGACCTTGCACAGGAGAGTCTTATCAAAGGCGACGCCCGTTCCCGCGCCATTGCCGCCGCATCCATCATCGCCAAGGTTCATCGCGATGATTGCATGCAGCAATGGGACGCTGTCTATCCGCAATATGGTCTTGCACGGCACAAAGGCTACGGCGCTCCGGAGCACCTCCGGGCTTTGGAAGCCAACGGACCTACGCCTCTACACCGTTTTAGTTATGCGCCGGTGAGCCGGTTTCTGCCATCCAGCTTTCATCAACAATCACTATCATTTGAAGGAGCAGCGTTAACCGCGTGACTCCCGAACCGGAAGAGCATATCATCGCCGCCGACACGCCCGCCGAGCCTCCCCGCCGCGGATTCATTCGCAGCATGGTGGGTCTGGTGTGGGTGATCTTCTGCTTTGAGATTGGCGTCTTTCTGCTGGTTTATCCATGGATGAGCGGCTGGGATACGAATTTCTTTGCCTATTATTATCCGGATTACCATGGCTACTGGGATAACGCCTATGTGCGCGGCGGTATTTCAGGGCTTGGCGTGGTGAATATTTATATCGCGCTGATGGAGCTGTTTCAATTCTTGAAGTCGACGCTGTTTGGGGCTTAGGCGTGTTGGCCCCGTGTTCGACTCGTGATATGGAGCATTTGGAGCAGCACCTAACCATAAAAATCGACGAGATTTTATTGCGATCAGCTTCGGATCTTGCGCGGGAAAAGGGAACTACCCTCGATCAATTGGTGTGCGAATGCCTCGACAGGCTCTTGAAGCAGTCAAAAAGGCAAATAGCCTATGAGCGGCTCAGTCAATCGATGGAGAAGGGCCTTTTTGATACAGTCGATATAAACTGGAAACGAGATGAGCTTTACGATCGATGACGCTTAACCAGCATTGGTTGACACCAATGTGTTTATATACGCTTTTCAGAAAGCTCCTCGTCCAGAGACTCCCATAGCGAGGGAACTTCTCAAGCGGTTAATGCTTGAGGGCTGGCTTCGGTTAAGCACTCAGGTTCTCAATGAGCTTTTCTATGCCCTCACTGTAAAAGTGAAACCTGTCTGTTCCAGTTCGGAAGTCTTGTCCATACTGGACGATCTATCGGCTTGGCCAATTCAAACCACTGATTATCAGGCAATACGGAAGGCTGCGATTTTGGTCAGCCAATCAAAGATCACATTTTGGGATGCCTTGATTGTGGTCGCTGCCGCTGAGTCTGGAGCTCGAATTGTTTACACGGAAGACTTGAATCACGGCCAACTCATTTTTGGAGTTCGTATTTATAATCCGTTTCGGGAATTGAAAAGATTTCACTGATCCGCCCTGCGCCATCAACTTTCGACAGTCCTTTGATGCAACGGGTCTCTTTGGGAAGAACGATCACGCATCGTTCAATACGATTGGCTTGGACTTGTCCGGCTTCCTTGCCGGGAATGACACGACATCGCAGACTTGCAAGGGTAAAGCACGGAATACTTGTACACATCCGAAACGAAGCTCAAGTTGGTTGATGCCCTCAGCGAACGAAAAACTGGCGGAATCTCTTTCCGCACTTCGAGAACTTGACCAGGCCGGTTGTCGCATCTTTCAGGCGAAGCCATTTCTGCATATCCAGCGCGAGCGATTGCGCAAGAATGGATTCGTTGATTTTCTCTAGAACCACACGCTCGCCCCCCGAATTCTGGTATTTTCAGGTATGACCGCTCCGCTGCCCGCCATTTCCGGCTTGGGCGAACAACTCGGCTATCTGCGCTTCAATCGCGAAGAATGGGCCAGACTTCGCGCCTTCACGCCGCTGCCATTAACCGAGAGCGACCTGGTCACCCTACGCGGCATGAACGAAGCCATTTCGCTCGAAGAGGTGGAGGACATCTATCTGCCCCTATCGCGCTTCTTGAATCTCAACGTCAGCGCCGTGCAATCGCTGCACAAAGCCACTGACACGTTTCTCGGCAACCTGCCTAAAAAGATTCCCTACGTCATCGGCATCGCCGGCTCCGTGGCAGTCGGCAAGAGCACCATTTCGCGCGTGATGCAGGCGCTGCTTTCGCGCTGGCCGGATCATCCGAAGGTTGACCTGGTCACCACAGACGGCTTTCTGCTGCCCACTCGCGTACTCGAAGAACGAGGCCTGATGCGGCGCAAAGGCTTTCCGGAAAGCTACGACAGGCGCGCGTTAGTCCGTTTTCTGGCGCAGGTAAAACGCGGCCAGAAAGAGGTGCATGCGCCGATCTATTCGCACTTGAGCTATGACATTGTCGAAGGCGAGGTGAAGACCGTCCGCCAGCCCGACATCCTGATAGTCGAGGGGTTGAACGTGTTGCAGACCAGCAGCGCGCGTCAGAGCGGAGATGAGCCGTTGATGTTCGTCAGCGACTTCTTCGATTTTTCGGTCTACATTGATGCCGATGAGGATCTCATCGAAAGCTGGTATGTCTCGCGCTTCCTCAAATTTCGCGAAACTGTTTTCACCAACCCCGACTCATACTTCCACCGCTACTCACATCTGAGCCGGCCTGAGGCGGCCGAACTGGCACACTCCATCTGGCGCGAGATCAACGGGCCGAATCTGAAGGACAACATCCGCCCCACGCGCGAACGTGCGCGGCTGGTGCTGCGCAAGAGCGAACATCATCGCGTGGAAGAGATCCGTTTGCGCAGTATGTAGATTCAGACATCCTGACCTCGAAGGAAAATAGCATGAGCCAAAACCGCTTACTAACGTGCGAGGCTCGGTTAATGGTTGCCTGCTGCTAACCGAGCCGCGCACGTTAGAACGCGGTTCTTCGGGATCAATTGAATTTCCATTTCCAGGCCCTGATGCTGGGACGGAATCGCCAGGCTTTCATCGCCTTTGAGTCGAGTCCCATGCCCACCAGTCGCTTGATCACTAAGTTTGTGGCATGGCCGGTTTTATCAACCACTTGCTGTAATGTGACCGTAGTTTGGTATTTTGCCTGCAGCGCCTCTGTGGAATATCTTGGCTCCTCTTTGCGTCATTACTGCGGGCGCTGGTCTCTGCTTTCAAACTTGCTCAGTGTGGGTTCAGGCTCTGGCATCGGTTCAGGCCCATCGCAGTGCAGTTCCCAGCGTGCCAGGGCAGCGCACAATGGGCCGTCTGACTTGCCAGGCTGGAAACGCCAGGATGTTATAGCTGGTTGAGCGGCGGTGCGTAAATTCCACCGAGCCTCTGGGGCCAGAGCACGGCGCGTGAGCTACTTACTGCTTAATCACAGGCTTCTCGATAATCTGGGTCGTCGGCTTGCCTCCAACGGGAGTAACTGTAAAGGCAACACGTCTGACTTGCCAGGTGCCGGCCTGATGGAGATGGAACGAGACAGCGGCCGACACGGCCATTGCTACGAGTTTGCCCTGGATGGTTCCCGGCAAATATTCCCGCGTCCTGGCGGCTTCCACCGCCTTTTCGTCTCGCCCCAGCCCCTGTCCGTGCGGCTTCTACGGCGATACCATGAATGAGTGCCGCTGCACGCCGGCGATTATTCAGCGATATCTTGGCAAGATCTCCGGGCCGGTGCTTGACCCCATCGATCTGCACATCGAAGTCCCGGCTGTTCCTTATCGGGAGCTGCGCGGGAATGAGGAAGGCGTGACTTCCGATCAGATGCACGAGCGTGTGCTGCGGGCGCGGGCGCGGGCACGGGCACGGCAGCAGGCGCTCGGGTATTACAATGCACATCTGCCACCCTAGACGTTGCGCAAGCTCACTGCGCTGGATGATGCGGGCGAGTGGACGTTCGAAATGGCAGTTCGGCGGATGGGACTTTCAGCGAGTGCACATGTCCGGATTCTCAAGGTTTCGCGGACGATTGCGGATAGGGATAGCCGCGATGCCGTTACGTCGAAGCACGTGGCCGAGGCGGTGCAGTAGCGCAGTCTGGATCGTAATTACTGGTCTTGAAGTGCCTGGACGAGTGTTCGTCTTATCCGCTTGCGAACTGCCCCGCGGGCCCGTTTGAGCTTCCAGTGGGCTGATACTGAGAGGCGAATTACACCAAATACTTGCTGAGCATTTCCTGTAACTGCGAAGTCCTGATGGGCTTACTTAGATAGTCATCCATGCCGGCATGGATGCAGCGTTCGCGGTCTTCAGACATGGCTGCCGCCGTCAAGGCGATGATTGGCGTGTGCCGGGCATTCCCTTCCCGTTTACGGATTTCGACGGTAGCCTGAAAACCGTCCATTTCCGGCATCTGGCAGTCCATCAGGATCAGATCGTAGAGTTGACTGGTCATGGCGAGGGCCTCGCACCCGTTGGCCGCCACATCCACTTGACACCCCAGTTTGCCAAGCAGTACCGCCCCCACCTTTTGATTGACCAGATTATCCTCGACCACAAGGATGCGCCTCCCCTGGAAGTCCCGAAGGCCTGGTGACTGATGCTTCGGCTTGCCGTATGTATGCTCGGCAACCGAGTCTGGATTCATTTGTAGCGGCAGCACAATCGAAAAGGTAGATCCTTCACCGACTTTGCTAACCATCGTCAAAGTTCCGCCCAACAGTTCCACTAATTGCCTTGATATGGCCAGCCCCAATCCGGTCCCGCCATATTTTCGTGTCGTCGAAGAGTCCAATTGCTGGAACTTCTCAAACAAAAGTCCTTGCCGTTCCGCGGGAATGCCAATGCCCGTGTCCCGAACATCAATCCCAACAGACAGAGCAGTAGCGTTGAAAACATGGACCATCACATTGCCACGCTCCGTAAACTTAATCGCATTTGAGATCATGTTCAACACGGCCTGACGAATGCGGCCGGGATCGCCTATGAATTCCTGTTGGGTATCAGGGTCATACTGGAGGCGCAGCTCTAGTGTTTTCTCTTGCGCCTTCACCGTCATCAAATTCACAACATCTGCCATTGCGGCATACAAGTTAAATGGAACGTTCTCCAGCACGAGCTTACCCGCCTCGATCTTTGATATGTCCAGGATGTCGTTGATGATGCCAAGCAGTGCTTCGCTTGAGGCGTGGACCGTTTCTGCGTAGCCCCTCTGCTCATCGCTCAGAGGCGTGCCCAGCAGCGCGTTGGTCATTCCGATAACCCCGTTCATCGGCGTCCGAATCTCATGGCTCATGGAGGACAGGAAATCACTTTTGGCTCGATTCGCAGCTTCAGCAGCAGCTTGTGCAACCTCGGCAGATTCCCGGGCATGATTTAACTGCAGGATCATACGGCCGCGCTCCCGGTAGTGCGAAACAGCCAACAGCAGGAGCCCAAGAATTACAACTGTGCCAACTCCCGCGCTGACCAGAAACATGTCGTTCTTGTACCAGGGCAGCAGTACTGAAAACGCATGATTGGCGGGGTGCGGATCAATGTTTCCGTTACGGTCCATGGAACGAACCTCAAAGCGGTGCGATCCGGCAGGCAACCGGTCAAACGGAGCGGAGCTGGAGGCCTCAAATGGACTCCAATTGCTGCCATCAAGCCTGTAAGAAAATAGCAGACGCGATGACGCGGTCTGTTTCCATTTGTCGAGACCTGAAAATACCAGCCGAATGCGCCCGTCGGGCGATACTTCCCTGACGTTCTCTGCCTCCGGCAAAAGTGTCACTGGTGGATCCTTGTCCGCATCCGGTCGGTACTCGGCGATGCCAAGGGTAGTTCCCGCCCAGATTCGGCCAAGCCGATCTTCGGAAATGTCGTAGGCAATGGTCGAAGGCAAGCCGTCTTCGACAGTATTGGTAATCCAGAGCCCATCTTTCAGGCGGTGGACACCGCCGCCCGATGCCACCCAGATGGTGCCGTCGCGGCTGACCATAACGGCTCTTGCTCGGTCCAACTTGTCACTCAGAAGCGTCCATCGCTTCCCGTCGAACTGCATCAACTTATCCCGCCCGCTGGCCAGGAAGCGGCCGTCCGGCAATTTCAATAAAACGAAGCAACCGCTGTCTGTATACCCCTGTTCCACGCCTACATTGCGGAACTTGCCCTTTGAGTAGATGCCAAAACCGCCACTACCGCCAAGCCACACCTCTCCATTCGAATCGACGTGGACGGCGCGTAGATTTCCGAGCCCCCATTTTGTCTCGATTCTGATAAAGTCATGAAAACCTTTCTCATCGAATAGCTTGAGCAGACCATAGGCTTCGACGTCGTGTTTGATGAAAACCCAAACCGACTTGGCATCACGCTTGATCATGCGTTGAAACCTGAGGGGAAAAGCTATGGGGACCGCCTCGATCTTGCCGGTTTCCGGCCACCAGAAGCGGAGCGAGTCGGGGGAAGTCGTGTTAAATAGTAACGCGCCATTCGGCGCGGCAAACAGTCCCGCCACTTCGCTGTCCTGGAAGCCGCTCTGCTTGGGGAGGGGAAATACTTTCCACTGGTCGCCCTTCAGGCGAGCCAAAACGGTTGGAGAACCGAACCATAAGCTGCCATCCGGACCCTCCTCGGACGCCTGAAATATGGCGTTGACTGATCGCAACGCTTTCGGCGCATTCCAAATTGGTGGCGTGTACCGCACTGCTCCTTGTGTCGTTGCCAGCCAAAAGCTGCCGCCAGGTTCCGTGGCGACATTCCGAATTGCGCCGGACAGGACACCCGTACGCGGCACGGACACCAGGCGCCCATCGATAAATTCGTGGATCCCATCCGCTCGTTCCAGCCATAACGATTCATTGGGCCCCGGCCATCCTCGGACAAGGGTGGGATCCTGATACAGGGCCTCCCAGCGTTTTGAGCGAAGCCGGATCAGTGCCTTGGCCAAGCCGTCTTTGCGCCGGGTGGTGACGTATAATTCTCCTGAACTGCTCTCAAACGGTTGGGACGCAAAGACGACTCCTAACGATTGAAAGCTGTACTCCTCCCACTGACCACCGTCGAACGCGGCCCGGGCCACTCCATACTCTCCCAGCACAAAGATGCCTTCGCCAGATTGGCAGGCGATTACCTGCCAGAATCTACCCATTGCTGTTTCGGCCGCCCGTTTTATTACTGTTTCGATTCCCGTGTGCGGGTTGAAACTTGTCAGCTTATCCCCAGACGATAACAGCACGAGGTCCGGCTTCAGAGGCAGAGCCAACTTGTCGTTCCTCTTGATCGGAGTCCATTTCCCATCTTTGCGGTACATCAGCCCGGCTCTTTCGGCGTTGCCCCACAATAGGTTGCCTTGACTGATCCAAAGTTCCTGCCGCAGATCAGGGGGAGCTGGAATGCCGTGCACTCGATATCCGTCCAGGAAATCCATCGAATCGACGCGTCCATGTTTCAGCCAGACATTGGCGTCGGGACCGAC
>CAIRSA010000521.1 GCA_903881085.1 uncultured Acidobacteriia bacterium | reverse complement strand
CTCGGAACGGCGATTTTCCAAATCGAGAAGGGAATCGGACATTGAACGTTAGCCTCCTATACCCGAGCGTACTACATACGCTCGGGTATAGGCCACAAAAAAAAGAACTGACAACCATTTCACTTTTATGTCGCGCACCCAAATTTACCTTGCCCTCACAGACGCGCCCACGAACCTGATAAACTATGAGGTTATGGGCTTGAGTCTAAAACGATTCATTCTGTGGGACTATCCGCGTGCCGGATGGCAGTACGATGTGATGGTCGGCGTTATTCTCGCTTTCATTTTCCTGATGCCGCGCGAGTGGTTCCGCGACCAGCCGCGCGTTTCGCATGTGGTCATGCTGCCCTCGGAGAACGGCGCCAACGTGTTCTGGATCGATTCCGATTCGCTTACCGGCGTGGCGGACAATGACCGCAATGCCCGGGCAACCGAACTGGTGCGAACGAAATCGCCAAAGAAAGAGAACCTCATCCGCCTCACCCCCGTCTTCGACGCCGAAGAACAGATCAAAGGATATATGGCTTATACCAAGCCTTAATGTAACCGGCGGCCCGATTCACACATCCCTAATGTTATTGAATAGATACGTTTCATCCCTCATACTTCTGCCGCTCGCCGCCAGCCTTGCTGATGCGGAATCGCTCGCAGCCATCGAAGCACGCATGGATCTGACCGCGCCGTCCTTCAAAACAGTGAACGCCAAGATCAAAAAGACCAGCTTCACCAAGGTCATCAGCGACACGACTTCCGAATACGGAACGATCCTCATGAAGCGCGCAAAGGCCAACGACACTTGGGTCAAAATCGAGTTCACCGGAGCCGATGAGCGAGTGGCCGTCTTCCACGACAAGAAGTACGAATCGTACCTTCCCAAAATGAAGTTGGTCCAGGAATACAATCTGGCCCAATACGGTTCATTGGTCGATCAGTTCCTACTGCTCGGCTTTGGCACATCAGGCAAAGCGTTGGCTGAGAAGTACGAAATCAAAGTAGTAAAGCAGGAAGAGTTGGCAGGCTTGCAGACCACGCGCATCGAATTGACTCCCAAGTCGAAGGAAGCGCGCGAACATCTGGAAAAGATCGAGATGTGGATTCCCGAAGGCCAGTCGCACCCGTTGCAACAGAAGTTGCACTTCAAATCGGGAAATTACGATCTGGTGACCTACTCCGACCTGAAGTTAAACGGCCCGCTGTCCGATGATATGCTTAAGCTGAAACTGCCGTCGGGTGTCAAGCGGGAATTCCCTCAGCGTTAGAGTCTCTTTGCCATGAGCGCACCAAAGAAATCCGGTAACCGGCTTCCGTTTCTCGATTGGACGCGCGGGCTGGCTGCAGTGCTCATGCTGCAGGGACACGTTTTCCACTCCTTCACCCGCAACGATCTGCGCGAAGGCAGTCACTACATACTGACCCAATTCATAGGCGGGTTGCCGCCGGCGATGTTCCTGTTTCTCACCGGCGTCACACTGGCCTTCATGATGGAAAAATGTGAGCGAGAATGCCTGCCCATGAGCGCACGCATCCTCACCGCATTGCACCGCTCCGGCTACCTGTTCACCATGGCTTTTTTGTTCCGCATCCAACTGTGGGCTTTCGGATGGGGGCAGAATCGCTGGCAAGACATCTTCCGCGTCGATATTTTGAATTGCATGGGACTGGCGATGGCCGTGTTCTCGGTGATGGCCGTGTTTCCGATTCATGAACGGGCGCGATACTGCGTGGTGCTGGGAATCGCCGTGGCCTCGGTATCGCCGCTGGTTTCGCAATTGGATTGGAGCGGCGTGCCCTCGCTTGTGAAGGATTACCTGGCGCCCAATCCAAACCTGTTTCCGTTCTTCCCTTGGGCCGCTTATCTCGCCTTCGGCATTGGCGCGGGTAGTCTGCTTAGGTTGGTCAAGAGCGATTACATGCAAACCTCCATGCAGTGGACGGCGGTGTTTGGCTTGACCCTCATCGTGACGGCGCAATACTTCTCCAACCTGCCCTTTTCCATCTATCAAAAATCAGAGTTCTGGGTCGACAGCCCTGGACTGATCTTCATCAAGTTGGGCATTACCATGGTCTTCCTCTCCATCGGTTACGTCTGGATGGAGACGTATGGCAAATCCAGTTGGAGTTGGATCAAACAGCTTGGCTCCACTTCCCTGCTCGTTTACTGGGTCCACATCGAACTGGTTTACGGCCGCTGGATGGGCAGTTGGAAAGAACATCTGGGCATAGGCGGAACCGCCCTTCTCGCCGCGACCATCATCGGCTTAATGGTTCTGATCTCGGTCGTCCAGACACGTTGGGGCCACTTCCATTGGCAGCGCGCGCCGCAAACTGCGCCGGCCGCGGACACCGTAAGCAAACCGTAACCAATCATTGCTTGACTCCCCTTCCGTATTACCTTAAGCTCATCACTAAGCCCCGAAGCCAGCCCGTTTACCCCCGTTGAAATCCCAAGAATCCGCGAAGGAGTCGCTATGCGCCCGTGCCTGAATGCAGCCATTTTCCTGACCTTTTCCAGCCTGTTGTTGTCCCAGACCAACACTGGCGAAATAACCGGCCGGATCATAGACAACTCGGCTGCAATTGTAGCCGATGCACATGTCTCAGTCCGAAACGCCGGCAGTGGCGACACGCGTGAAACCACGTCGAGCAAGGACGGTTACTTTGTGGTCACATTCCTGCCTCCCGGCAAGTACGAGGTTGCGGCCAGTGCCCCCGGCTTCAAGAAAGTCATCCAATCGAATCTCGGCCTGGGCGCGGGCCAGCGCATACAGGTTAGTATGACGCTGGGAGTTGGCGCGGTCAGCGAATCGGTCACGGTAAGCGCCGACGTGCAGCAGGTGAATACAGAGGACGCAAAGGTCCGCCACGTGATCGATGCCGGGCAGGCACAGGATCTTCCGCTAAACGGGCGCATCCTTTCGCATCTGCTGATGCTGGTTCCCGGCGTTGCCGTGACCACCGATCTGGGGGTCACCGACATCGCGGCAAGCCTGACAAATTACTCAGTGAACGGCGCCCGTGGTGTCTACAACCTGGCCTCGGTGGACGGAGGCTTTAACCTCGATAGCGGCAGCATGGGTTCGCAGACCAACCAGGTCAGCCCCGATTGGGTGCAGGAGGTCGCAATCGTTACCTCCGGCTACAGCGCCGAATACGGCCGCAATTCCGGCGTGCAGATCAACTACGCCACGCGCAGCGGTACCAAGGACTTCCACGGCTCGCTATACGAGTTCTTTCGCAACAACAAAATGGACTCGCGAAGCTTCTTTGACGCCACCAAAAACAAGCTACGCTACAACAACTTCGGCTGGGCGCTAGGCGGCCCCGTAACCATCCCCGGCAAATTCAATACAGCCCGCCAGAAGCTGTTCTTCTTCGCCGGCCAGGAGTACAAGCGCCGTGCGCAAAACCAGACCATGCTGGCCACCACGCCGTCCACATCGGAGCGCTCGGGCATCATCACCAGCGGCTCTACGCTGCTCTACCCTTCCAACTTCCCCGTCGTCGCGCTGCGCGGCCAGCCCATCGCCGACCCCAGCCGCGCCACCGCCGCCAACTCCACCGGCCGCAACATCGTGCCACGCCAGTACATCACCCCCAACGGCCAGGCGATCATGAACGTGTACAACGAAATGCAAAAGCTGGCCGGGCTGTACACCGATACGGCATCGCCCAACAACACCACCTTCCAGTTGCCCAATCCGGACACGCGCCGCGAAGACATCTTCAAAGTGGACTACCAGCTCAATCAGAACCAGCGCCTCAGCTACAGCATCCTCTACGGCACCGGCAGCAACGTCACTGACTTTGTAAACGGCCCCTACCCCACGCACGGCTTCATCCGCCGCAACAAGGCCACCATGCAGAAGATCATCTGGTCCGATGTGATCAACCCCTCCACCATCAACAAAGTGATGGCGCAGGTGAACTACCTCAACATCCGCTGGCCCGCGTTCGGCACCCGCGATCAGGCCTCGCAGTACGGCTTCAACATCAAGGAGCTGTTCGGCAACGATATTCAGAACTACGGAATCCCGGCCATCGCCATCTCCGGCTACTCCAGCATCTCCGGCTCAGCCGGAGCCTGGCAGGCGCCGACTGCCGACTTCAGCGTCACGGACGACATCAGCCACGTCCGCGGCAAGCACAACTTCAAAGCCGGCGTCCTGGCCATCCGCAACCGCAAGAACGAGGCCGATAACGCCACCTCGCGCCTGTTGATGGGCAATGTCGCGTTCTCCACCGCCGGCAACCCCTATACCAGCGGCAACGCACTGGCAGATACGCTGCTCGGCAACTTCGCGTCATGGAGGGAGGCGCAAAACCTCGTCTTCATGCAGGTCCGCTTTACGGAGTTGGAATGGTACGTAGCCGACACCTGGAAGCTACGGCGCAACCTCAGCCTCGATTACGGTGTCCGCTTCGCCTACAACATTCCCAATCACCTGGCCGAAAACAACGTGGCCAACTTCGACCCTAAGCTTTGGGACCCCTCACAGGCGCCTCGTATTATTCCGTCAGGCACGGGCGTAGGCACGCTGCAACCGGGCATCGGCAACCGTTACGACGGTTTATACATCCCGGGCAGCCAGTTCTACAACAACTTTGACACGCGATTTGCGCAGTCCAATGATCCGGCAGTTAAGGCGCTCTTTCGCCCCAGCGTCCCGCGCGGCATTGCGCAAAACCACTTCGCCACCCTGCCCCGCCTGGGCATCGCTTGGGATCCCACCGGGACCGGCAAACTCTCCATTCGCAGCGGCGCCGGATTCTTTACCGACGTTCTGCGCAGCGGCCTGTTTGAGGCGCTCGGCCCCAACCCGCCGTTCGGCAACATCACGGAGGTGGATTTTGGTCCGCTGGCCGACCCCGGCGCAGGCGCCGCCGCGGCAAAATTCCCACTCGCCCTTGGTGGCATGCGTCCTGATTTCCGCCCCGCAATGACATTGAAAGCCAACTTCGGCATCCAAACTCGAATCCCCGGCGGAGCCATTCTCGACATCAACTACGTGACCTCGCAAACGCGTCACAACGTGCGCAAAGTCGACATCAACCAGGTGCAGCCGGCTGTGCAGGTGGCAAACACCGCAATCAACATCAACGCTTTGCGCCCCTACCAGGGCTACACCACGATTCTGATGATCGAAAGCTCCGCCTCCTCCAACTATCACGGCCTGCAGGTTGGCCTCAATAGCCGCGCCCGCAAGGGGCTCAGCTACGGCGTCTCCTACACCTTCTCCAAGGCGCTTGACGATGGTTCCTCAGACGGCACCACAGCCGAAAACAGCCAGAACTTCCGGGCCGAAAAATCCCACTCCGATTTCGACCGAAACCACATCCTGGTACTGAACTACGTCTACGAACTGCCCTTCCTGCGCAAGGGCCACAACTTCTACAGCAAAGCCTTCGGCAGCTGGAAATTCTCCGGCACCAGCCAGTTCCAGACCGGCGCTTGGCTCACGCCGAACATCAGCACCGCAGTCGGTTCGCGCCGCCCTGACCGCACCGGCAAGATCGTGTACCTTGATCCTCGCCAGGTGCAGACATTGAAAGGCGGCGATGGACTTCCGCGTACTAGCAACTTCTACTTCGACCCGGGCCCGGGCGGCGTTTTCATGGCCCCGCCGGCCGCCAGTTGGGGCAACAGCGCACCGCGCATCATTCGCGGACCCGGCCGCGAAAACTTCAATATGACGCTCATGAAAGACTTCCCGCTGTGGAGTGAAGCCAAAAGATTGACCTTCCGGGCTGAGGCGTTCAATATCTTTAATCACGCCCAGTTCAACAACCCCAGCGTATCGGCCTCCAGCCGCGACTTCGGCACCATCTCGTCCGCAGCTCTCGGACGCAATGTTCAGCTAAGCTTGAAGCTGGTCTTCTAATGCTTCGTTCTTTTGCGATTTTGCTGCTGACCGTGCCAGGCGCAATAGCCTGGCACGATCCGGTGCATGAACTGATCACCCGCGCCGCCATGCAGTCGCTGCCCGCGGAGATGCGACAGCAGTGGTCCACCGAATACGAAAGTCTGGCCACCCGCTACTGCCTCTACCCGGACATCTATCACAATGCCGAACCGGCCGAGAAGTCGCGCATGAAGCTGTACTGTGAGGTCAGTGGACGGGCGATTCATAACGTGACATGGAAGCGTGCTGAAGACCTGGAGTCACTCGAATACCTGCTGCGCAACCTGGCGGCCGCCATTCAGGTGCACGACACGATCAACGCCGCCCAATACGCAGGCACTCTCGCCCACCTCATCGAAGACAGCACCTGCCCGGCGCACGCCTTAACGCCGTCTGACTCGCCGTTGGCAATGATGCGGGAACTGCTGCCCCCGCCTCCCGGCAAAGAAGACGTGAAGTTGCACACTGTGATCGAGCGCAGTTCACCAACCTTCGACCTGGGCAAGCGTGTACCGCAAGCAGCCGGCGCAACGTATGCACTGGCCGCCGCAACATTGCTCGACCGCATCTACGCCGCAATCCGAGTTAACCGCGCCGGCCTCATCGAACTTGTACGCGCAGCATACGCAGGAGATCAGGAAGCCATGGACCCGCACCGGCTCAAGGCCGCGACAACCGGCGCGGGAATCCTTGCCGACGCCTACGTCACCGCCTTCACCTTCGGTACTCGCTAGCCGCAAACATAATATAATTGCGGCATGCGGTTTCTCTGGCCCCTGCTCGCGCTCCCGGCGCTACTGTCCGCCGCGCCGCGCGAGATCGAATTCAATCGCGACGTGCGTCCCATCCTTTCCGACAAGTGCTACTTCTGTCACGGGCCGGACGCAGCGACGAAGAAGATACCGCTGCGGCTTGACGTGGAACAGCAAGCCAAGCGAGTTATCTTGAGCGGGGCGCTGGTGAAGCGCATCACCGCTGAGAAAGATGCGATGCGCATGCCGCCCGTGCACAGCGGCTTGAAGCTCAGCGCGGCTGAAATCGAGACGCTCAAAACGTGGGCGGCACAAGGCGGACCGTGGCAGGCGCACTGGTCGTTCATCGCCCCGAAGCGCGCCCCGCTTCCGGCAGGCAATGCGAAGCATCCCATAGATCGCTTCATCGAAGCCCGCCTGCAGCGCGAAGGCCTCACGCCTACGGCCGCTGCGAACCCGGAAACATTGCTCCGCCGCGTATCGATCGATTTGACCGGCGTGCCGCCCTCACCCGCTGAACTCGATGCCTTCCAGAAAGACCGCAACTACGAAGCGGCCGTAGAGCGCCTGCTTGCCTCGCCGCGCTACGGCGAACGCATGGCCGTGCGCTGGCTGGATGCGGCGCGCTACGCCGATTCCAACGGCTATCAGTTCGATGGCGAGCGCGTGATGTGGCGCTGGCGCGACTGGGTCATCAACGCCTTCAACCGCAACATGCGCTTCGATCAGTTCGCGCTGGAACAGATCGCCGGCGACATGCTGCCGGGCGCGACGCTCGATCAGAAGATCGCCACCGGCTTCAATCGCAACCACCGCGCCAACACCGAAGATGGCATCATCCCTGCTGAATACGCTGTCGAGTATGTGGTCGATCGCGTGGAGACCACGTCCACCGTTTTCCTAGGCCTCACGCTAGGCTGCACACGCTGCCATAACCACAAGTACGATCCGTTCACGCAGAAGGAGTTTTATCAGGTCTTCGCCTACTTCAATAACATCCCGGAATTGGGGCGTGCGATGAAGTACGGCAACTCGCCGCCGCTGGTTCCTGCGCCGACCGCGGACCAACAGAAGCAGCTCGATGCCCTGGATGCCAAGATCGCCGCCGCCGAAGCGAAGGTGAAGCCGTTTGAAGGCGGCATGGCGCCGGTGGGCACGAAGTGGACGCCCACCATCGCGCTCGACTACAGCAATGACGAAGGGTTCAGCGGCAAAGTGGTCGACGCCGCAGGCAAGGCCGCTTTCGATATCGAAGACCAGCACACCTACGCCGCCTGGGTCGAAACCGCCGAAGGTACCGTGCTCTCGCGCATGACCAATAACGCCCGCGGCAAGGGCTTCGGCATCTATATCATGAAGGGCAAGCTGCACGTCCACATGACCAGCGCCTATGCCGATGACGCCATTCGTATCGACTCCGCCGCCGAACTGCCCGCAGGCCGCCACCACATCGCGACAACGTACACCGGTTCGCGCATGGCCGAAGGCATCAAGGTTTACGTCGATGGCGCGCCTATCGAAATGAAGGTCACGGCCGATACGCTCTATCGTCCGTTCAACAACGCCAGCAAGCCGTTCCCCGAACCGCTGCGCATCGGCGGCGGAGGCGGCGGCGTGTTCAAAGGCAAGATTGATGGGGTGCGGATCTACTCGCGCGTCCTTTCGCCAGAGGAAGTGGCCGCCATCGCCAAGCCCGATTCCAATGATGCGCGCCGCTGGGCATCGCTCGAAACACACGCCGAATACCGCACGCTGGCAGGCTTGAAGTACGAGCGCGAACTGCTGGTGCGCAGCTTCCCCACCGTGATGGTGATGGCCGAAATGGCCAAGCGTAAGGACACGTTCACACTCATCCGCGGCGCCTACGACAAGCCCGGAGAAAAGGTCGAACCAGGCGTGCCCGCCGTGCTACCGCCGCTGCCCGCAGGCGCGCCGAACAATCGACTGGGCTTCGCGCAGTGGCTGATTTCGCGCGACAACCCGATGCTTGCCCGCGTGACGGTGAACCGCTTCTGGCAGATGTACTTCGGCACCGGCATCGTGAAGACCACCGAGGATTTCGGCTCGCAAGGCGAATGGCCCGTGCATCCTGAACTGCTAGACTGGCTGGCCGTCGAGTTCATGGAAAGCGGATGGAACGTGAAAGCGCTGCAGAAGCTCATCGTGACCAGCGAGGCCTATAAGCGGTCATCGAAGGCCGCGCCTGACGTCATCCAGAAAGACCCCGACAACCGCCTGCTCGCGCGAGGCCCGCGCTTCCGCTTGTCGCCCGAAGTGATCCGCGACTCCGCTCTGGCCGAAGCAGGCCTGCTGATCGATAAAGTCGGCGGCCCCTCCGTGCGGCCATATCAACCCGACGGCCTGTATAAAGAGATCACCATGCAGACCGCCGAATATAAGCCCGGCAATGGCGAAGACCTTTACCGCCGCGGCCTCTATACATTCTGGAAGCGCACCGTGGCGCCACCCATGATGGTGAACTTCGATGCGGCCAATCGCGAGGCCTGCGTGGTGCGCGAGAACCGCACCAACACGCCTCTGCAAGCATTGAACCTGATGAATGACACGACGTTTCTGGAGGCCGCGCGCTTCATCGGCCAGCGCATGATCAAGGAGGGCGGTACGGATAAATTGGGCTATGGCTTCCGCCTGGTCACCGGCCGCGCGCCCTCCACAAAAGAGCGCGAAGTTCTGAAGGGCAGCCTGCAATATCACCTCGATTACTTCGCGGGCAAGGATCAGGAAGCAGGCGCATTCCTCAACCAAGGCGCCTCGCCGCCGGACCCTGCCATCGCGCCTCGCGAACTGGCGGCCTTCGCATCCGTAGCCAGCATGCTCTTAAATCTCGATGAGGCGGTGACCAAACAATGACGCGCAGAGACCTGCTTCGAGGCGGCGCCGGTTTCGCCGCCCTCAACACCCTGCTATCGCGCGATGCGCAAGCCGCCGGCGCGCTGCCCGGCCTACCGCACTTTGCGCCGAAAGCCAAGCGGGTGATCTACCTGTTTCAGCATGGCGCGCCATCGCAACTGGACCTGTTCGACCACAAGCCCGCGCTCGCGGATCAACGCGGCAAGGATCTACCGGAGTCCGTCCGCAAGGGCCAGCGCCTCACCGGCATGACCGCGTATCAGGCCACGTTCCCCACTGCGCCCTCGATCTTCAAGTTCGCTCAGCACGGCAAGAGCGGCATGTGGCTCAGCGAACTGCTGCCCCACACGGCCAAGGTGGCCGACGACCTCTGCCTCATCAAGTCCGTCCGCACCGAGGCGATCAATCACGACCCTGCGCTGACCTTCTTCCAAACCGGCTTCCAACTGGCCGGGCGGCCGAGCATGGGCTCGTGGGTGTCATACGGCTTGGGCGCCGAAAGCCAGGACCTGCCCGCCTTCGTGGTGATGGTTTCGCAGGGCGGCGGCAACTCGCAGGCACTGGCCGACCGGCAGTGGGCAAGCGGCTTTCTGCCCAGCCAATATCAGGGCGTGAAGTTCCGCTCCGGCACCGATCCGGTGCTGTATCTTTCGAACCCCAGCGGCTATACGCCCACCGCGCGACGCCGCTTTCTTGACGACCTGGGCGCGCTGAACAAGCTGAACTACGACGAGTATCAGGACCCCGAAATCGCCGCCCGCATCGCCCAGTATGAGATGGCCTTCCGCATGCAGAGCTCAGTTCCTGAACTGGCTGACATGTCGAAGGAATCGCCCGAAACATTCGAACTCTACGGCCCCGATGCGCGCAAGCCCGGCTCCTATGCGGCGAACTGCATCCTCGCCCGCCGGCTGGCCGAGCGCGGCGTGCGCTTCATTCAACTGTTCCATCGCGGCTGGGATCAGCACGGCAACCTGCCCAAGGAGATCCGCGGACAGTGCATGCAGACCGATCAGCCGTCGGCGGCCTTGATCCAGGACCTGAAACAGCGCGGCATGCTCGACGAAACCCTGGTCGTCTGGTCGGGCGAATTCGGCCGCACCGTCTATTCGCAAGGCACGCTGACCGAGACCAACTACGGCCGCGACCATCATCCGCGGTGCTTCTCCATCTGGATGGCGGGCGGCGGCATTAAGGGCGGCCTGACTTACGGCGAGACCGACGACTTCAGCTATAACGTCGTAGAAAACCCGGTGGAGGTGCACGACCTGCACGCCACCATGATGCACTGTCTGGGCGTGGACCATCTGCGCCTTACTTATAAGTTCCAGGGCCGTCATTACAGGCTTACCGACGTCCACGGCAATGTCTTGAAGTCCATCTTAACTTGATACCGTCATGAGCAATCGTAGACAATTCCTCCAATCCCTCGCCGCACCCGCGGCGTTCCCAATGATCGTTAAAGCTTCGGCGCTTGGCCGCGGCGGCGCAGTGCCGCCCAACAGCCGCGTCAACCTCGCAACCATCGGCTGTGGCAACATGGGCAACGGGCATCTCAGCAACTTCCTGAAGATCGCCGAGTGCAAAGTGGTGGCCGTCTGCGACCTGGACGAAGCGCATCTGACCGACGCGCGCGATAAGGTCAACAAGGCCTATGCGAGCAAAGACTGCGCCACCTATCACGCCTTTGAAGAGGTGATCTACCGGCGCGATATCGACGCGGTTTCGATGGCCTGTCCCGACCACTGGCACGGACTGGTGGCCACGGCCGCACTCAAGGCAGGCAAGGACGTGTACGGCGAAAAGCCGCTGGCCCACAATTTCCACGAGGGCATGGAGATCGTGGCCGCCGTGAAGAAGAACAACCGCATCTGGCAGACCGGCAGCTGGCAGCGGTCGAAGCCGCAATTTCACCAGGCCTGCGAGCTGGTGCGCAACGGCCGCATCGGCAAAGTGACGCGCGTAGAGGTCGGACTGCCCGATGGGCCTTTCGACTACGCTCGCATGAAGGGCAACGTCGCCATCTCCGATCCGCCGGCGAACCTTTACTATGACCGCTGGCTCGGCCCGGCACCGGAAGCGCCGTACTCCGCCGCGCGCGTCCATCAGAACTGGCGCTGGAATCTCGACTACGGCGGCGGCCAGTTGATGGACTGGATTGGCCACCATTGCGACATCGCGCATTGGGGCATGGGTTGGGATGAGACCGGCCCGTACGAAGTTTCGGGCGTCGGTGAATACCCGTCGCGCACCGAGCTGTGGAACTCCGCGCGCCGCTACCGCATCTCGCTGAAGTACGCGGGCGGCGTGGAGATGATCATCGCCGGCGGCCACAAGGACATTACCAGCGGCACCAAATGGATTGGCGACAAGGGCTGGATCTGGGTGGACCGCAGCGGCATCAAGGCCGAGCCGGCCGGCATCTTGCAGTCCACCATCGGGCCCGATGAGATCCATCTGACGAAGAGTGCCGACCACTATCGGCAGTTCATCGAATGCGTGAAGTCGCGCCAGGAGACCATCACGCCTGCCCGGATTGCCCACCGCTCGGCCACGCCCGGCTGGCTGGGCCAGATCGCCATGCTGACCGGCCGCAAGATCAGTTGGGATGCGGAGCAACAGAAGATCCTATACGACGACACGGCCGCCAAGCTGCTTCGCCGCGACATGCGCAAGCCTTACAATCTATAAAGGACATCATGACCACCACACAAAGACTTTCCCGCCGCGAATGGGCCGCCGGTATCGGCTCCGCGTTTGTGCTGCCGCAGCTGGCCGCGGCCAAGGACCCGATCAAGGTGCTGCTGATTGACGGGCAGAACAATCACGCCTGGGCGAAGACCTCTCCGGTGCTGAAGCAACTGCTCGAAGACACCAAGATGTTCACCGTGGACGTGTTGACCTCGCCGCCCAAGAAGGGCGACTTCTCCACGTTCAAGCCCGAGTTTTCGAAGTACAAGGTGGTGGTCTCCAACTACAACGGCGACAGCTGGCCGGCTGACGTGAACGCGGCCTTCGAAAAGTTCGTGAAAGACGGCGGCGGGCTGGTTTCGTACCACGCGGCCGACAACGCCTTCCCGGAATGGGTGGAGTTCAACAAGATGATCGCCATCGGCGGCTGGGGCAATCGCGACGAAAAGGCCGGCCCGTATTACTATATGCACGACGGCAAGATGGTGCACGATCCCAAGCCCGGCCGGGCCGGCAACCACGGGGCGCGGCTGCCGTTCAAGGTGGTGGTGCGCGATCCGAAGCATCCGATCATGAAGGGCATGCCCGCGGAGTGGATGCATGCAGCCGACGAGTTGTATTCGAAGCTGCGCGGCCCGGGGGAGAACGTCACTGTGATGGGCACGGCGTTCTCCGACGTGTCGAACAAGGGCACCGGCGAGGATGAACCGATGCTGATGACGATTCCTTACGGCAAGGGCCGGGTGTTCCACACTACCTTGGGGCACGATGTGGAAGCGATGAAGTGCGTGGGTTTCATTGTGACCTTGCAGCGCGGGACGGAGTGGGCTGCTACTGGCAAGGTGACGCAGAAGCTGCCTACCGATTTCCCCACAGCGGATAAGGTGTCGACTCGGGGGTAGGCTGAGCCGGTGGCCGTCAGGGCGGAAACCTGAGATTTTTTTGCGAAAATTCCTTCGAAAAGCGTTTTTTCAACAGCGTATCCAGCAGATTGTAAACGAGTTGCCACCTTCTCAGGGTTTGCTCAGGTTTTGTGCGTTTTTGATCGCGGGTTGTTGTGATATTCAGCATTGAATTTTCTCCTTGTTTGCTGTCGCGCCGTTGAGCGCGGACAGGCGGCGTTTTCATTTCGCCAGTCTGATTTTTAACATGGCGGTTTGGGGAAGATGCAGGCGATTCCGCTAAGAGGTTGTGAAGACGCGAGAAATAATCTTCAATTGGCGGGCAACGTTCAAGCGTCAGCCCAAATCCAACAGGAGGCGGACCGCGTTTGGCGCCCACTTCGAAAGCACTGAGCAAAGCTCCGCGAGGCTCACTCTGCGAGCCAAGGCCTGAGCCACCAGTTTTTCGGCGAACAAGTCCTGGTCTTGGTGGAACTGTTGAACCAGGAAGTCGCCGGGAGTGAGCACGTTTATGTCATACATTCTCACCGACTCGGACGGGAAATGCTTTGCGTTAGAGGTGATGATGGCATTCGCGCCGCAACGTACAGCTGCCGCTAGGACATGGCGGTCTTTCGAGTCGTTGGTCATAGCGCCCACAAGGCCCTCGTATCCGGTTACGTTGGCGTCCTCGAACGCCGCTTCCATCGCGTTGATGCGCCGCTCCGCTTGTGCTGCTGTGTAGCCCATGCGAGGCAGCGTGGACCGAAGCTCGCGCAAAATATCGTTGGACCACTTCGGGATGTATATCGACGGATCCTCAGCGAGGCGAAGCAGAGTGTCGCATAACGGCATTGGGGCCAGTACGCAGGTGTCGAGGACGGCGATGTACAGATTACTCTGCACGATCATCCGGCGGTTCCAAATCGTAGAGGCCATCCTCGGCCTCAGCCCTGGTCAGCTCATCGAGAATCCTTCGCCGGTTCGAGTCCCGGTTGGCCTTGTACGCGAGCAGGTCGCGGACGTAAATGCGCCGATGCGTCCCGACCATATGATGTGGAATGTCACCGTGATCCAGGACTTTGAGAAGAAACTGGCGCGACACGCCGAGCATGCGTGCAGCCTCCACAGAGGTGAGTTGAGCCTCGTTTTGGGCGATTGCGACGGACTGGCCTGCAGCCAGGTCCGCGATCAGTTTCACGAGGAACCCATGGAGTGAGACTGGCAGGCTCTGCGTCTGTCCGTCCGCGCCGACTATCTTGGCGCTGCCCCGTTGAATCTTCTGATAAAGTTGCAGGACCTGCTTCTGATCGGTTTCGGCGATCCGCAGCGGAAATTGGGCCTCTTCTTTTTGAAGCATTCTCATCCTCCCAAAGTCATTATATGACTTATCTAACTTAAATGCTATATCTGTCCTGGTGTCGTCACACTGGTGGGCGCGCAGGTGGCCTTTTCGTTTTGCCAGCATGATCTTTGACATGGCAGTTCGAGGCGATCCCGCTAAGGCAACGTTTGACCTGTTCGCACGGCTTCTATTACGATGAGAGCGGAATGGCGGTAATCGAACTTTCCGACGAGCAGGCAGCGGCGCTGGCGGCAAGGGCAGCGGCGCGAGGTCTCAGTCTTGAGGCTTGGTTGAAGGAACTGGCAGCAGATGATGCGCCTGTCCGCCCACGCCAGCGTTCACGCTATATGCTGGCTGAGCTGATGAGTCAGTGCGATTTGAGCGTCCCGTTGTCTGAGGAAGACCATACCTGGCTGGACGCACCCGCGGTTGGCAGTGAGTTGTAAGCGGCTTTGAACTCGGCGACATTGATCACGTAAATCCGGACCGAATTATAGGCCGTGAACAGGCCTGCAAACGCTATGTTCTGGTCGTATTGCAGCGAGCATTCAACGCGATGATGGGAACCCCGCTCGTGTGTCCGATTACGCAGGGCGGACAGTACGCGCGACATGCCGGCTTTGCGGTTTCACTCAGCGGTACTGAATTGATCATCCAAGGAGTGGTGTTGTGTAATCAGACTCGAGTTCTGGACTTGCATGCGCGGCAGGCACGCTTATGTGGAAAGGGTACCCGCGTTTAATATTGAGGAAGTTCTGTAACGATTGGCCACGTTTATTGAGTAGATGCCGGTCAGTGATAATCTGTTCTGGCGTTTCGCTTAACAACTGGATACATCAAGGACTGCGATTGCTTGCTGTGGTGCATCATCTCAATTTTATGCATTGCCTCTAATTGACGGGCCAGGACGCGCTTGATGGCGACTGCGGTAGTCCATTCGTACAAAGCGAACAAGCTGCGTAGGCGCGCCGAGGCAACCAATGGGGAACGCGACATCCCAAGCACCGCAGCGAGTCTGTTGTGCGCAGATTACTACGAAACAACCAGCGCATTCCGCTAAACTTACAAAGTGGAAGAAGAAGCAGTAAGTAAAGCCTATGACGGGCAATTGATGCGGCGCATGATCCGCTACCTGGCACCCTACAAGCCCCAAGTGTGCCTCGCGCTGGTCTTCATGGCAGCCAACGCCGGCCTCCAGATCGCCGGACCGCTGCTCACCAAACTCGCCATCGACACCTACCTTGCACCAAGCGGCGTGAACACCCTGAAAGCCTGGCTGCCCGCCGACCCCTGGCAGGGCATGATGCGCATCTCCGCCGCTTACCTGCTTGTCATCGTCCTCAACCTGCTCTGCGATTTCGCCCAATCCTATCTGATGCAGCGCACCGGCCAGTTCGCCATGTTCGACCTGCGCCGCGACCTGATGGCCCACATGCACCGCATCGACATCGGCTACTACGACCGCAACCCCATCGGCCGCCTGGTCACCCGCGTCACCACCGACGTCGACGTCCTCAACGAACTCTTCTCCTCGGGCCTGCTCACCATCATGGGCGACGTCCTCACCCTCAGCCTGATTCTGGTAATCATGTTCCGAATGAGCGCCGGCATGACGCTGATGCTGGTCGCCACGACGCCCGTCGTGATCTGGGTCACCATCCTCTTCCGAAACTCCGTCCAGCAGAGCTACAAGCGAATCCGCCTCGCCGTGGCGAAGATCAATGCCTACCTGCAGGAACACGTCACCGGCATCGCCGTACTGCAACTCTACAATCGCGAGCGCAAAAGCAGCGAAGAGTTCGAAGCCATCAACCGAACGCACATGGAAGCCTACAAGGACTCCATCATCGCCTACGGCTGGTTCTACCCCATCGTCGAATTCATGGGCATGACCACCGTCGCCCTGCTGCTGGCCTACGGCGGTTATCGCGTCCGCGAAAGCACCCTCACCCTCGGCGTGATGGTGGCGTTTTTCCAGTACGGCATGCGTTTCTTCCGCCCCATCCAGGATCTGAGCGAGAAGTACAACATCCTGCAAGGCGCCATGGCCGCCGGCGAACGCGTGTTCAAACTGCTCGATACGCCCGTGGCGATTCACGCGCCAGCCAACGCGCATTCCACGCCGGACCTCGGCCCCATCGAATTCAAGAACGTGTGGTTCGCCTACAAGGACGAGGATTGGGTCCTGCGCGATGTGAGCTTCCGCATCGAGCCCGGCGAAACCATCGCTGTCGTCGGCCACACCGGCGCAGGCAAGACCACGCTGACCAACCTGCTGCTACGCTTCTACGACATACAGAAAGGCTCCATCGAAATCGGCGGAGTGGATATCCGCCAGTTCGATCCCCAAGCGCTGCGCCGCATGTTCAGCATCGTCCTGCAAGACCCGTTTCTCTTCACCGGCACGCTGGCCGAGAACATCCGCCTTGGCACCGCCGGCATCACGGATCACGACATGCAGCAGGCCGCTGAGCAGGTGAATCTGTTGGAGTACGTCGATTCCCTGCCCGGCAAGTTCGAATACAAAGTGCGCGAGCGCGGCGCGGGCCTCTCCACCGGCCAGAAGCAGCTGATCAACTTTGCCCGCGCCCTGGCGCACAATCCGCGCTACCTGATCCTCGACGAAGCGACGTCCAGCGTCGACACCGAAACAGAGTTCAAAGTGCGCGACGCGCTGCAGCGCATGGTGCAGGACCGCACGTCCATCGTCATCGCCCACCGACTCTCGACCATTCAGCGCGCCAGCCGCATCTTCGTCATGCACAAAGGCAAATTGCGCGAAGCGGGCACACACCAGCAACTGCTCACCCAGCGCGGCATTTATTATAAGCTGTATCAGTTGCAGTATAAAGATCAGGAAGTGGCATAATGGTCCGTTACGATTCCATGACCGACGAACAGAAGGAGCGAGTCCGTTACTACGCCTATGCCGCCGCAGTCGGCGTGCTGCTCCTGCTCAACCTCACCGGCATTTTCAAGACGATTTACGGTATCGACACCGCGGCCATTATCACTGTACTGGCCGGCTACAAGACCTTCAACAATTCCATCTCGGCGCTGCTTGAACGCGAAATCTCGGCCGACCTTGCCCTCTGCATCGCCGTCATTGCGGCGCTCTCCGTTGGCGAATACCTGGCTGCGGCTGAAGCGATGTTCGTCATCCTCGTGGGCGAAGGCTTGGAATCCTATGCTGCCGGACGCACCGAAGCGGCCATCCAAAAGTTCGTAGAACAGTTGCCCCGCACCGCACGCCGCATCCGCAACGGTGTGGAAGAGGAAGTCGACGTTTCATCGCTGGTGGTTGACGATCTGATTGAAGTCCGCGCCGGCGAACGCATCGCCGCCGACGGCGTGATCATGAGCGGCGCCTCGGAGATCGACGAAAGCACCATCACTGGCGAGTCGCTTCCGCGCGATAAACAGGCCGGCGCTGAGGTCTACTCCGGCACTTTGAACGGCAACGGCCTGCTGCGTATCCGCGTGCTGCGCGCTGGTTCAGAAACGACGCTCGCCCGCGTCATTGAACTCGTCGAAGAAGCCAAAGAGCGCCGCGCGCCTGTCGAACGCCAAGCCGACCGCTACGCCAAATACTTTCTGCCACTGCTGTTGATCTCTGGTTTCGGCACCTGGTACTTCACGCGCGACTGGCTGCGCACCGTGGCCGTGTTGCTCGTCGCGTGCCCCTGCGCTTTGATTCTGGCAACTCCAACGGCCATGGTCGCGGCCATCGGCGGCTTGGCTCGCCGCGGGATCCTGGTTCGCAGCGGGGCCATTCTGCAACAGGCGGCGAAGGTCGATACAGTTTTGTTCGACAAGACTGGCACGCTGACCGAAGGCCGTTTTGAAATCCTGAAGATCGTGCCGCTCGCGCACTCTGAAGACGATCTGCTCCGCTTGACCGCGGCCGCCGAGCGCGCCTCCGATCACATGCTGGCCCGCGTCATCTGCAATGAAGCGCGAGCCCGTGGTCTGGTTGTCCCTTCGCCTGAGGACGCGCGAGTCATTCCAGGACGCGGCGTCGAGTGCATGGTGGGCGGACGTTCCCTGCGTGCCGGCAACGCGGCCTTCCTTGCGGAGCACGACCTGACCGCCCTCACCGACGAAGCCGATAAGCTGGGCGCGACGGCCGTCTTCGTCGCCGACGGAGACGCCTTGGCCGGAGCCATTCTGCTGCGCGACCGCATCCGCGCAGGTGCCCGCGAGGCATCCGCCGAACTGCAAGCGATGGAGATCACCTATCAGGTGATGCTCACCGGCGACCGCAAGCGCGCGGCCGAAGCGATTGCCCGCGAGGTCGGCGTGCCCAACGTCGAGGCGGAGTTGCTGCCCGAACAGAAGCTCGACCGCATCCGCCAGTTGATGTCACAAGGCCGCTACGTGGCCATGGTGGGCGATGGCATCAACGATGCGCCGGGACTTGCCGCGGCGAACGTTGGCATCGCCGTGCATGGCGCAACCGACATCACGGCAGAAGCCGCGGACGTCGTCTATCTCGGTACTTCGCTGGAGAAACTGCCCAAGCTGTTTGAAGTCAGCCGCAAGGCTGTGCAGACTGCGCAGCAGAACATCTATCTGTTCGCTGGAGTTGTGAACGTTGTCGCCGTAGCTGCCTGCGCAACCGGCGTGCTTGGGCCCCTGGGCGCAGCCTTCACGCACCAGATCTCCTCGTTCCTGGTCATGATGAACTCGCTGCGTTTGTTGCGAGTCGAAAAGGCAGAAAGCAAATGGCGCTTCTCCGTGCGTATGCCGCAGATGGACTATCGCCGCTATGCGGAGTGGCTGTTCGCGCATCGGCGCCAGCTAGGTTATGCCGCCATTGCCTTCGTCATGCTGAATGGCTTCTATACGCTTGGCCCCGATGAGGCTGGTGTCATCGAACGCTTCGGCCGCAAGGTACTGCCCTACGGCGAACCGGGCCTGCACTACAAACTCCCTTGGCCGGTCGAAAAGCTGACGCGCACACAGGTGCGCAAAGTGCGGGTGGTCGAAGTAGGCTTCAGATCAGGCACGGCGTTTGCCGCCGATGCCGAACCCGCCTCGTATGAGTGGAACGTGCAGCATCGCTCCGGCCGCTTTCAACGCAAGCCGGAAGAGGCGCTGATGTTGACCGGCGATCAGAACATGATCGAACTGAATGCCACGGTGCACTACCGGTTGGCCCGGCCTGACGAGTTCCTGTTCAATCAATTGGATGGCGAAACCACTGTGCGCACAGCGACCGAATCCGTTATGCAGTCGGCCGCAACCACCACCGGCATTGACGAAGTGCTAACATCCGGGCGCCGCAAATTGGAAGCACGCGTGAAGGAGGAACTGCAGACGCGGCTCGACAAGTACGTCGCCGGCATCGAAGTGTTGCAGGTGCGCCTGCTTGACGTGCATCCGTCGCTCGAAGTAGTGGATGCGTTCCGCGATGTTTCCGGCGCATACGAAGAGAAGAACCGCTTGATCAATGTGGCCGAAGGATATCGAAACGAACAGGTGGCATTGGCGCGCGGGAATGGCGAGGCCCGGCGGTTGAGTGCGGCGGGTTACTCGCTCGGCCGCAAGAACCGTTCCAGCGGCGACGCGCAGCGTTTCGTGCAATGGGAAGAGGCCTTCAAACTCGCGCCTGGCCCCAACCAGACGCGCCTCTATCTGGAAACGATGGAGCAGGTTTTACCAGGAAAGAAAAAGATGATTGTGGATGCAGGCCGCGGCCGCCGGCACTTGATGCTGGTGGATGACGGAGTGGAAGTAACCGCTCCCATGATGCCGCCCAAGCGTGCAAACACGCAGGAAGATCGGGATTAAGATGGACATCGAACAGTACAGGAAATACTATCCATTGGCGGCCGTTGCCGGTGCCGTGCTCTTTCTTTGGATGACGTTCTTCACGGTGCGTGAGACCGAGTTCGTACTGGTCACCCAGTTCGGGCGGCCTGTCTACACCGTGAACGAAGCCGGCCTGAGCATGAAGTGGTTCTTCCAATCGGCGAACTACTTTGACCGCCGCCTGCGCATCTACAACCCGCGCCCATCGGAGTTCCTCACGCGCGACAAGAAGAACCTGGTGATCGAAAGCTACGTGGCGTGGAAGATTCAGGATCCCAAGCGATTCGTGGAAACTGTTGGAGACCCGGTGGCGGCAGAGATGCGGTTGCACGACATTGTGTGGAGCGGCTTGAGTGCAGCGCTCGGTACGCATGATCTCGACTCCATCATTTCCACGACACTCGAAACAGTCAAGGCTCGCGAAATGCTCGACAATCTGACTTCGAGTAGCGAGCGCACTGCGTTGGAGCAATACGGCATTCAGGTGATGGACGTGCGCATCAAGCGCATCAACCTCCCGGAACAGAACAAGCAAAGCGTCTATGCCCGCATGCGCGCCGAACGCGAACGCATCGCCCGGCAGTATCGCGCCGAGGGCGAAGAGCAGGCGCTGCGCATTCGCGCCGACGCCGACCGGCAAAAGGAAGAGACGTTATCGGTCGCCTACAAAGAAGCGGAAAAAGTGAAAGGCGAAGGCGACGCGGAATCCACGCGCACCTATAGCAACGCCTATTCACGCAATCCACGCTTCTACAAGTTGATGCGTACGCTCGAAGCGTACAAGAAGATTCTCGACGACAAAACAACGGCGATTCTGAGTTCCGATTCCGAACTGCTTAAGATTCTGATGCGCGGAGAAAACGCGCAATGAACTTTCGCGAATGGGACCGGCGCAGAATCGCCGGCGCCATCTTTGGCATTTGGATTTTAACCGGCGTGTATCTGGTGTCGGCCGATCAACAGGCCGTGGTACAGCGCTTCGGCAAAGTGGTGGAACCGCGCGTCATGCCTGGCATTCACATTGCACTGCCGTGGCCGCTTGACCGCGTCACGAAGTTGAAAGTGCAACAGACGCAGCGCCTGGTAGTCGGCGGCGAAGTCGCCGATGGCGTGCTGGGCCGCACGCAGCCAGTGACTTCGCAGTTCCTCACTGGCGACCAAAACATTTTGCACATCCGCACCGTGGTTCAGTATTCCGTTGGCGTACCGGCCGATTACCTGTTCCAAACAGAAGACGTCGCCCGAGTGACCGGCGCGGCAGTCGAATCGGAACTGGCACGCCGCATCGCCGCGAGCAATGTGGACGCGGTGTTGACTACCGAAAAGATCGCCATTCAGGAGGCCGTGCGCGGCGCGGCACAGAAGCTGTTGAACGACTACCGCTCCGGCGTGTTGATCGCGTCGGTGAACATCGAGAGCGTCGCTCCGCCACCCGAAGCGGCCGACGCCTTCCGCGATGTGGCCAGCGCAAGGGCCGACATGGCGCGCATTGTGAGTGAAGCGCAGGGCTACGAGAACGACGTGATTCCCAAGGCACGCGGCGAAGCGCAGCAGATGCTCGAAGCCGCCAACGGGTATAAGCAGAAGAAGATCAATGAGGCGTTGGGCGATGCGTCGCGCTTCAATCAGGTTGCCACGGAGTATGCCCGCGCATCGGATGTAAACGGCCGACGGCTTTATGCCGAAGCGATGGAGCAGGTGCTGCCGAGGATTCGCAAACTGATTGTCGACAACAACGGCAATCTCGATCTGACCATTATTCGCAAGGGTGAGCAGTCGAAGTGACCAAGGAGCGCAAAGCCCAGATCGTAACGCTTGCGGTTCTGGCAGGTGTCGGCGCGGTCGTGGCCGGTCGTAGCGTGAAGTGGCAGATGCCCACGGTTTCGGCGCCGGCAGTGATGCAACCGAAAGCGGACCCTACGCCACAGGATACGATCTACGCAATGCTCGATGCGGCGCGCGATGGTGACCCGGCGAAGTATCTGGCCTGCTACACGGGGCAGATGCTAACCTCGTTGGAACAGTCGGTGAACGAGACTGGCAAAGATGGGTTCATCAAGTACCTGAAGGATTCGAACGCCCCCATCAAAGGCGTGGCGATCAATGAGCCGCAGGTGTTGACCGATCGCGAAGTGAAGGTCCGGATTGAGTTTGTGTATCAGGAGCGGAACGAGGTGCAGTTCATGTACCTTGAAAAGGCTGGCTCCGGTTGGAAGATCGCCCGTGTGGATGCGACGGAGCGTGTGAAAACGCTGATTCCGTACGGCACGCCGGTACAATGAGAGGACAAGATGAAACTGATTTCTTTATTGATGATGCTCTGTTCCGTGGCTGCCTTCGCGCAGTTGGGAACTAAAACTTCGATGACGCTGGAAGCGGCCAAGCAGATCGCAGCCGCGGCGGAGAAGGCGGCGATTGCCAACAAGTGGACCATGGTGATCGTGATTGTGGATGACGGCGGCAACCTGGTTTATCTGCAAAAGATGGACACCACCCAGATCGGCAGCATTGACGTGGCCATTGCCAAGGCGCAAAGCGCAGTGAAGTTCAAGCGCCCAACAAAGGCGTTTGAAGATGCGTTGGTGGGCGGACGACAGGCTATTCTGAAGCTGCCCGGAGCCATGCCCATTGAAGGCGGCATTCCGCTGATGAGAGATGGCATCGTGATTGGTGCAATCGGCGTCAGCGGCGGACAGGCCCCTGAAGACGGCAAGGTGGCCGAGGCCGCAGTCAAAGTATTCGAGAAGATGAAGTAGACTTCGTCGAATGCGAATACTGGATGTTGGATGCGGTATCAAGAAGTTCCCGGGCGCGGTTGGCATCGATAAGAATCCGGCGACAAAGGCGGACGTGATTTGGGACCTGGACCAGTTCCCGTGGCCGCTGGAGGACGCGAGCTTCGATCAGGTGCGGGCGATCCACGTGATTGAACATGTCGGTGATGTGGTGCGGACGGTGGAAGAGTTCCACCGTCTGCTGCGCAAGGGCGGGCGCATTGTGATGGAGACGCCGCATTATACGGACTTCAGTTCGTTCTGCGACCCCACGCACCGCTGGCATTTGAACAGCTACTCGTTCCGCTACTTCGGCGAGGATAACGCAGGGTTTGGTTATTATTCCCAGTGCCGCTTAAAAGAGATTTCGGTCCGCGTGAAGTTGCTCGCACTGTGGCGATACATGGGGTTTGAGTTCCTGGTGAACCACGTTCCGCGCTTCCGCAAATTCTGGGAACACTACCTGTGCTATGTAGTGCGCGGCAAGGTGATGACGTTTGAGTTTGAGAAGTTGTAGGCGCGCTACAATAGTTGCATATGCAACTACTTTCCATGCGCGCAACCTTCCTGCTGGCGACGGCCCTCTTTGCCGGGACGAGCGGCTTGCAGGCTCAATCCACAATGAAACCAACCGTGACCAAGGTTCTGGCCACGCTGACCGTGAAAGCGGGCATCTCGCGCGAGGAGATGATGAAAGTCATGCCCGGCGAAGTGCGCGATACCGTCCAGCTTTACCTCGACGGCAAGATCGAGCAGTGGTATGTGCGCGGCGACAGCAAGGGCGTGGTATTCCTGATGAACTGCAAGACAGTGGACGAGGCGAAGGAAATCCTGGAAGCGCTGCCGTTGTTAAAGGGGAACTTTGCTACGTTCGACTACATGCCGCTTGGGCCGTTGACGCCGCTGCGCATTCTAATGCAGCCGGCCGCTAAGTAGGGCGGCGCAGGACCAGGTCGTCCTCCTATGAAAAGATCACAACCACCAACATTGCCTGACCTTGAGTGCGCTTGCGCCAGCGTGCGCCGCACTTCGCGCTTGATCACGCAGCTCTACGCGCAGGAGATGGGGACTCATTTGGAGCCCTCTCAATTCGCGCTGTTAACTGCGCTGAAAAGCCATCCGGGGTGCGGACACAATGTCCTGGGTGAGGCACTCGGCTTCGACAAGACAACGCTCTCTCGTAACCTGAGCCTGATGAAGCGAAAGGGCTGGATCAATCTGTCACCTGCCGAAGACAAGCGAGAACGTGGCTATGTAATGAGTGCCGCGGGGCGCAAGTTGCTGTCAACCGCGAAGCCAGCATGGACGCGGGCGCAGCAACGGTTGCGCGATGCGATGACGGCGGCACAGTGGGATGCCGTCACGAAAGCATTTGCCGTCGCCGCGCGGGCAGCGCATACGGCGCTAAAAGTAGAATAGTAGGTCTATGTCACAAGTAAAGATCTATGGGCTGCGTAGCCATCTCGGGCCGCTGATTCCAGCCATGTCGGATGTCATTCATGCGTGCGTGATGGATGCGCTGCGGTATCCGAAAGACAAGCGGGCGCATCGATTCTTTCAGCTCGAACGCGACGAGTTCTTTTACCCAACAGGGCGGACCGAGAAGTACACCATCATCGAATTCAGCATGTTCGAAGGCCGCAGCATCATGGCGAAGAAAACGTTGATCAGGCTGCTGTTCGTGCGGTTCGAAGCAGAGCTTGGGATCGCTCCCGCAGATTTGGAAATCACCATCTTCGAAACGCCGAGGCACAACTGGGGCTTCCGCGGCCTGCCCGGCGACGAGCACAACCTGGATTACAAAGTCGAAGTGTAAGCCATTAGGGACCACGCAAAAATAACTTCACAGCCATCGACGTGGCGCATAGCCCCACTCCAATGTCGCTTACATTACGTTGATGAGGCGAGCTTCCGATTTGGTAAGCGATTCATTGGGGCATTGCGGTGGAGGGCAATTGGGGTCAGACAGCCCATTTTCGGCATCCACCTTCGCTAAAGCTATGGCGGACAAGAATACGGCAGAAAAAAGGTGTCAGACCCCAAATGCGACGCGTCGTTCTAGTCAATGTAAGCGACATTGGAGTCCCACTCTGCCGCGCCACGCGAGCCCGCGCAGTCAATGTGAAGTTATTTTTGTGTAATCCGTTACTTCCCGCCGTTGGCCAGCAGTTCCCACTTCTCCCCAAAGAAGCCGGCGTCGACGATCTTGCCGGTCCAGCGCGAATCGGGCGGCGTGCGCGTATCGACCACTGCGTAGTCGGGCAGTTTGGGGATCTGGCGCGCGTTGTTCAGGTAGTCGTATTCGCGGAAGGTGAAGCCGCTGTTGAGCACCACGTATTTCTTGGGGTTGAGCGGATTGGGATAGATCAGCACCAGGCCGTGATCGGCGGCGCTGTACTTCTTGCCGTTGACCTCCACTGCATCGGCGGTCCATTTCACGGGCAGTTGCGCGGCTATACGGGCTAGGATCTTGTTGCTCGATGGATCGCCCCAAAGTACCAGATTGTTGGCGGCAATGTCGGCATCGGTCACTTCGGAATCGTTCTTCACCTGCGCTTCGCCGCGGAACTGGCGGCGCCATTCGGTGATGGCGTGTGCGGACTCGGCCGCGACCCACGCGCCAACAGCAGGCGATTGGGCTGTACCCGTAGGCTTCACCATGAGGAACGCATTGAAGAATGCGTCGTCAACCGGCCCCTGCATACCATGGCGCTTGCGAAGGCCGGCCTGTTCGGTTTCGAGTCCCCACTTGCCGGCGTTGCGGCGGAAGTGGACGGCCCACGAGCGGTCGGTCAGCGGAGGTGCGGCCAGCACGCGCTGGCCGTCGATGGTGACGGCGACTTTGCGCGAAGGATCGAGCTTCGCGCCGCCCGAGCCAAAGTTGAAGCTGAAGGCGTTGACGTTGACGGTCTTCACGTCGACGCCAGAGTCGCCGGTGATCTCGGCATCGATGCGGGCGCGCTCCCAATGCTTCGCGAGTTCATCAGCAACGACCCATTTCATCTTGTTGTAGCGCAGGGTGAACGTGGTGAAGCGGATCTTGCGTGGATACGGGTCGCGGCCGATGTCGGCGATGGAATCGAGGGACGCGTTGAGGATCGGTTTGGAATCGGGATGATACTTGTGGGCGGTGTTGGGGCCGATGATATGCTTCATCGTCAGGCCTTCGGCAGCGAGCGCCTTCGCCATCATGTCGGCGGCCTGTTTCTGCTTATCGATCTCTCCGCTATAAGCGACCACCGGGGTATTGAAGAAGTTGATGGCGTAGTCAGTAGCGTCGTACTGGTGCCACAACTTGATCTCCCACCAGGTGGGCTTCACCACCTCGTTCTGAAACACCTTGAGAAAGTCGGCGGTCTCACTGAAACCCGCTCCAGGCGCAGCGGCGGCCCACAGCCCTGCGTAGTGCGCTCCAATCGACCATGCAGCTGCGCCGCCCATGCTGAAGCCTCGCACGATGATGCGGTTCTCGTCGATGGGGTAGTGCTTCTTCACGGAGTCGAGCGCTTCGAAGAGATCGACTTCGCCGGCCATCTTATTGGCGTTGCAATAGCGGCCGTAGAGATGGAGCACGATGGTATCGTGCGGCGTGAACTCTCCGGGCGAGCGCCCGCGGTCGGAGATGAAGTTCAGTTCGCTGAGGGTTTCACCGCGGCCGTGGAACCAGGTATCGAGACGCCACTTTCGGCCGGAGTTTTCGCGGTAGCTGGGCGGGACGACGAGGCCATATGGCTGCACGCTCTTATCGATCTTCGAAACATACCCACGCACGATGAGGCCTGGCGATTGCGCCCACTGCGGCTTACCGGCAGCGAGTTGCGCGGCGCGTTCCTTACCGATGACCAAAGCGTCTTTGGCCTTCTTGATCTCATCTGCCTTGAAGAATTCGTTGTAGGTGAGGGCGATCTTCACGGCGTCATGATAGACGCGCACGTCAGCCTTCAGCGGCGACTCGGGCAGCTTGGCAATCATTGCGCTGAGTTCGGCGAGTCCGGATTCAAGCACGGCGCGGTCCGCCGCGGGCACGGGAACGCCTAGCGGCGGAACTGGCTTCTCCGCGGCGAAGCAAAAAGAGAGTGAAAAGAGGAAGAGGCTAACAATACGCATGCCTATACAGCGTATCGCAAGCGGGGACTATTTTTCCCAGGCCTGATGGGCGACGCCGCGATCGCGGTCTTTCACGCGGTCGTACATGTGGCTTTCACAGACGGTGCCGAGCGCCTTGTTGTAGTAGCTTTCCAGACCCAAACCTTCCACCATATCTTCCATGAAGGCGTGCATCGCCGTGAGGTGCGAGGCGAGTGCGGGGTACTTGTGGCCGTCGGGAGTCTGGAAGAATTTCTGGTAACCGCCATCGACCAGGATGGCAACTTCGCTGCCCACGAGGATGCCGCTGAGGCCAACCTGCGGCTTATTGTCCACGCTGGTGACAATAGCGGCGCAGCCCTTGCGGCTGACGCGCGTCTTCCCTGCCCCAATAGAATCGGCACTGAAACCCTGCTTGCGCAGTTCGGCAATGCGGTCGTCAAAAGTAATCTCGCGCTGGCGCTCTCTACGGAAAAACATACTTCTTATTATAATGCCTGAGTGCCCTACATCTTGTCACTAGACGAAGGAACTACCAGCGCGCGAGCCGCGCTTTACAACGAACAAGGCCGGCGGATCGCCATGCAGTCGACGCCAATCGTTTGCAGCTTTCCTCAACCTGGATGGGTTGAGCAAGATGCGCTGGCCATCTGGGATGCCCAAATGGACGCGACGCGGCGCACTCTGGCCCAAGCCGGCGTGAGCGCCACGGAGATCGCGGGATTGGGAATCACCAATCAACGCGAAACCACGGTGGTGTGGGACCGCACGAGCGGCATACCGATTGCCCCGGCGATTGTGTGGCAGTGCCGGCGCACTGCGGACTACTGCAATGAACTGGCGCGGTCGCTGCACGCGTCGTCGATCGTGCGCAAGACCGGCCTGGTGATCGATGCCTATTTTTCAGGCAGCAAGATCCGCTGGCTGCTGGAGAACACTCCAGGTGCGCGAACGAAAGCTAGCAATGGCGAGCTGCTGTTTGGCAATATCGACACGTGGCTGATCTGGAAACTGACGGGCGGCGCGGTCCATGCCACCGATCCATCGAACGCTTCACGCACGATGCTGATGAACCTGGCGACGGGCGAATGGGACGATGAGCTACTCTCGATCTTCGATGTACCGCGCTCGATGATGCCGGCGATTGTACCGTCGAGCGCTGTGATCGGCAAGGTGCGGACTGAGTTGCTGGGTGCGGAGATTTTGATCGCGGGAATCGCAGGCGATCAGCAGGCGGCACTGGCCGGGCAGGCGTGCTTCCGGCCTGGGCTTTCAAAGAACACCTATGGCACGGGCTGCTTCGCGCTACTGCATACGGGTTCGAAAGAGCCCGTGTCACAAAATAAACTCCTGGGCACGAGGGCTGCATCTTTCAATTCAGAGCCGCAGTTCGCCGTGGAAGGAAGTGTGTTCATTGCGGGTGCGGCAGTGCAGTGGCTGCGTGACAAATTGAAGATCATTGCGTCGGCGCCGGAGTCAGAGGCGATAGCGGAATCGATTCCGTCGACAGGAGGCGTGTACGTTGTGCCGGCATTCGTAGGCTTGGGCGCTCCGCATTGGAATTCGTCAGCGCGCGCGATGATCAGCGGCATGACGTTAGGCACGGGTCAGGCGGAGATTGTGCGTGCGACGCTGGAGAGCATCGCCTATCAGACGCGCGGACTGGTGGAGGCGATGGAGGCCGATAGCGGAGAGAAGTTAAAGGAGCTGCGCGTAGATGGAGGCGCCGCCGCGAACAACTTCCTGATGCAGTTTCAAGCCGATATTCTGGGCTGCCGGATTGTGCGGCCGGCGGATGTGGAGACAACGGCATTGGGCGCGGCATATTTGGCGGGTCTGGCAACCGGTTTCTGGAAGAGCGTAGAAGAACTGGAGAGTTTCTGGGTATCAGAACGAGTCTTCGAACCGCAGATGAGCGACGCACAACGCGCTGAATTGTACGCGGGCTGGCAGTCGGCAGTCGCGCGTTGTATCAATTGTTAATTCGAGATTGGTGTAGTGTAAATATGGGGATAAAACCAATGATCAAGAAACTACTGGGACTGGCGTGCCTGTTCGCAGGCACCATGATAGCGCAGACTGCCGATACAACAATGTTTATCGCAGCCCTGTCAACCGACAACGAAATTCCGGCCATCACGGCCATCAGCGCGTCTGGCACCGTTGCATTCTACGTGCACACGGTGCGCGATGCGGCAGGTCAAATCACGTCGGGCTCAATCGATTTTGCAGGAAACTACAATTTCCCTGGGCCGGTGACATTCACGGGCTGGCACATTCATACCGGCGATGCTACGGTCAACGGGCCAGTAACCATCAACACGGGAATCGGGAGCGGGCCTGCGTCTGTGGATTCAGATCCTTCGGGCAAGGGCTCAATTCGGCGTACTGCGAATATTCTGCCAACGGACACCGCAGGCCTTGCAGCGCTGCGCGGGCTGTTCACCAACCCGGCCGGATACTACGTGAATATGCATACCACCGTGTATGCGGGCGGCGTAATCCGCGGGCAGTTGATGCGCGCGGAATCAACCATGCTGCTTGGCACGATGAGCACCAAGAACGAAGTGCCGGCGATCAATCAAAATGGGACTGGCCTGATTACGGTCACGGCGGTTCGCGCCTTCACCGCCACCGGCAGGCTCGCAGCAGGCCAAGTCAATTTCGATGTGGATTATGTATTGCCCGCCAAAGCAACCCTGACAGGCTTCCACATTCACGCCGGCGGAGCAGGCATCAATGGACCGGTAACGATCAATACTGGAATCGCCGGGGGCGCACGCTCAGTTGATACACCGGACACTGGCGCAGGCACGCTATTCTATGACGTTGAAGTATTGCCCAGCGACCGTGCTGGTTCCGATACGCTGAACGGTCTGTTCGATAATCCGAATGGCTATTACGCCAACATCCACACAACGGACTTTGCGGGAGGCTATATCCGGTCGCAGCTGTTCCGAACGGAGCGCAGCGTATTCCCGCTGACGATGTCGCCCGCAAACGAAGTGCCCGCCATCACTGGCTATGACGCCAGCGGCACGGGCAACATCGATGTACGTTCCGTGCGCGATGCTTCAGGCAATGTGATCGCGGCGCGCGTCGGCTTCGACGTAAACTACCGTTTCCCCGGAGCTGCGGAATTCACGGGCATGCACATTCATGACGCGAAGGCGGGCGTGAATGGAGCAGTCACGATCAATACCGGGATTGCGGCCGGCACGGGCCGCTCGGTGGTCACCGACACGGGCTTCGGCAATCTCTATCGACGAACGATGGTAAGCGATGGCGGTGCACTGGCTTCTCTGAACGATGTGCTGACTAATCCTGAAAACCACTATGCGAACCTGCACACGACCACCTACGCGGGCGGTATTGTGCGGTCGCAACTGGCAGTGGCCAATACAAACAATCCAGTGATTGTGAACGTGATCAGTTCGGTTAGCGATCCAACACTGAAGACCATCGGACAGGGCGGATTGATGACCATCTTCGGCAACGATCTGGCAAAGGTTCCTTCGGATCTGAGCGGGCTGCTTTCCAACAAGCTGCCTGTATCAGTGGGTGGAACTGAAGTCACAATCGGCGGGGTGCGCGCGCCTGTGCTGATGATCGGTTATGTGCCATCGGCGAAACCGGCATGGTACATCGTAGCGCAGGCTCCTTTCGAAACACCGGTTGGCAATCAGCAATTGACGGTGAAGAACGCCAATGGTGTTTCGGCAGCGTTCACTGTTCCAGTGGCGGCGGTTGCACCGGGTGCATACTTCGATTCGGTCTCGGGCATCCTGTTTAACGCTGATAACTTCTCGCAGGTGCGTCCGGCGAACCCGGCACGCCCTGGCGATAATCTGGTGCTGTTGACAACCGGCATGGGTCAGACCAAGCCGGCGCTTTCAACCGGACAGATTCCTACCGGAGCCGATTCCTTCATTGCCAACGCAGCAGCAACCATAACAATTGGCGGCAAAGCGCAGGTAGTGTCAGGATCGGGAGTGGTGCCTGGTACTCCGGGCGCTTACTACACGCTGTTCAAAGTGTCGGCCGATGCGCCGTCCGGCTCACAACCGTTGGTGTTGAAAGTTGGCGATGCAACGGCCAATACCGTCACCATTCCGGTTAGGTAGTTTGTTCGTTTGCTGGTAAAATCGTCACGATGCTGAAACGTTGCGCCGTGGCAATTTCATTGTTGTTCCTGCTGGCGGCGGAGACCATTCCGCCGCCGGCTGACCGCCTCGCGACTGCCCGCAACCTGGGCAAAGCTTTCTACGAAAACCCCACGACACAAAAAGAAGCGGTGGAAGAGTTCCGCAAGGCGATGAACCTTGCGCCGGATTCCGCGCGCGACCGTTTGAACTATGGCTTGGCACTGCTGCGCGCAGGGCGGACCGATGAAGGCCTCGCCGAGTTGCAGCGCGTGCAGAAGCAGGACCCGCGGATGCCGCACACATGGTTCAATCTGGGGATTCAGTATAAACGCGCCGGAGAGACGGCCAAGGCGATTGAGCAGTTGGAGAAGATGGCGACGCTGGTGAAGGATGAGCCGGTGACGCACTATAACCTTGGCGTGTTGTACAAGGCAGAGAGCCGAATACCGGATGCCGTGCGCGAATTCGAAACGGCAACGAAGCTTGACGCGCGACTGGCTGCGCCGCATTTTCAGTTGTTCAATACGTACCGGCAAATGAATCGCGCGGATGAGGCCGCGAAGCAGTTGCAGGTTTTCCAGCAGTTGAAGAAGGAGTCCGAAGGCGCGGCGATTCCCGAAGACATGGAGTGGTCATTCTACGCCGAGGTTTTCGACGAAGCTGCTCCTGAAGGAAGAGAGCCGCAGAGAGACCCGGTGTTTGAGCGTCGCAAGCTGATGACTGGTGCGACCGGGATGCAGTTGGTGGAGGGTCGCGATCTGTTGGTGTGGAACTCCGCGGGGGTGCGGCGGTTCCGCAAAGGTGTGGCGCTGCCGAACTCGGGGCTGGAGAATTTGAAAGACGTGGTGGCGATTGTGCCGGGCGATTTCGACAATGACGGGTTGACGGACCTGTGCGTTATTACTCACGCTGGGGCTGCGCTCTATCGCAATCAGACTGGGCGTTACGTTGCGGTGAAGGCCGATCTGGGGGCGGGTCCATATACTTCGGCAGTGTGGATCGATTACGACCACGACTACGATCTGGATTTGATTTTACTGGGGCCGCAGCCCAGGCTGTTCCGAAATCAGGGCGCAGTTGGGTTTGTGGATCACACGGCGGACTTTCCTTTTGCAGAAGGGGATGCGATCGAGAGTGTGGCTTATCGCGCGGTGGCCGACTCGAAGGGTTGGGATCTGGCGGTTTCTTATCGCGATCACGGCGGTGTGTTTTATCGCGACATGTTGGGCGGAGTGTTCAAGGCCGAGCCGATGGCACGATTGAAGGCAGGTTCCCGCTGGTTGCGTGCGTTTGATTTGAGAGGCGATGGCACGGTTGAAGTCACGCATGATGCGATCTATGCTGACCTAGACAACACGGGCCATGTAGTCAAAGTAGATTCATCTCCGGGACCTTTGACGTGGGCAGCGGCTGATTTCGATGGCGATGGCCGTACGGATTTAGTGGTGTTGGATACCGAAGGCACTGTGGTGCAGATGCTGAATCGCTTACCGGCTAGCAATCAGTTCATACGGGTGAAGCTGGCGGGCGTGAAGAATTTGAAGAATGCGATTGGCGCGGAAGTTGAACTCAAGGCAGGCCGTCATTACCAGAAACTGGTATACGATGGATCGCCATTGCTGATCGGCATGGGGGCGGCAAAGGCGGCGGACACAATTCGCATCACGTGGCCGAACGGACTCATCCAAAACGAAATCAAACAGGCCGCCGGACGAACGTACGAGTACAAAGAGGCACAGCGGTTGTCCGGTTCTTGTCCAATGATCTGGACTTGGAATGGCCGCGAGTTTCAGTTCATCACCGATGTGCTGGGCGTTGCGCCGTTGGGCGCTAGTTCCGGGGATGGGCAGTATTTCCCGGTGGATCATGACGAGTTTATTCAGATCCCAGGCGAGGCGCTGGCTTTGCGCGATGGCAAGTACGAGGTACGCATTACCGAGGAGTTGAGCGAGGTCGCGTACCTGGACGAGACGAAGTTGATCGCCGTGGATCACCCTTCGAGGGTGGAGATTTACACGAACGATAAGTTCAAGGCACCGCCGTTTCCAGAGTTCCGATTCTTTCCCGTGGAGAAGCGTGTGTATCCGTTGCGAGCCGCACAGAATGGGGCGTCGGTGCTGGCAGCGGTGTCGAAACGAGACCGCTTGTACGCAGACAAGTTCGAGCGCAATCTTTCGGGCGTGGCGTCGCTGAACAAATTGGATCTGGCCTTTCCCGCTCGCACTTCGCAATCGGCGGTGCTGATCATGAACGGCTGGGTGGACTGGGCCGATGGCAGTACGTTTTTGCAGGCGGCACAGGAAGCGAAACAAGGCTTGGTGTTCCCGTATTTGCAGGTGAAGAATGCCAAAGGCGAATGGCAGACGGTGATCGAAGACATGGGGCTGCCTGCGGGAAAGCCGAAGACGATCGCGGTGGATCTGAGCGGCAAGTGGCTTTCCGCATCGCGCGAAGTTCGCATCGTGACGAGCCTTTGTATTTACTGGGATGAGATCTTTTTGAGCGAGGGCTCGGTGGCACCGCAGCCGCGATTGACCGAGATGGTACCGCTCACGGCGGATCTTCATTTTCGTGGGTATTCAAAAGTTGAGATTCATCCGCAGCGCATGCAGCCGGAACAGTTTCGTTACTCGCCCGTATCGTCGACTTCGTTTTGGAATCCGACTCCAGGCATGTATACCCGCTACGGTGACGTCACGCCGCTGATGCAAGCGGCTGATGACAAGTTTCTAATCATGGGCTCGGGCGATGAACTGAAGTTGGTGTTTGACGCAGCCGGGTTACCGCCGCTGGCAGCCGGATGGAAACGCGATTTCCTAATGAAAGTTGATGGCTGGGCGAAGGATCGGGATGCGAACACGGCCTATTCACAATCGGTAGGGCCGCTGCCCTTCCATGGAATGAGCCAGTATCCATATCCTGCTAAAGAACACTTCCCTGCCAATGGGGACTGGCAAAGAGAATACAATACACGGCCCGCGCTACGATTGGTGAGGCCGCTGCAATCAAAACGATGAAACTTCCAAAGTGGTTATTCGCACTCCTGCTCTTGCTGCTGGTAAATACGGCATACATTTGG
The DNA here is from genome assembly GCA_903881085.1 of uncultured Acidobacteriia bacterium. Lineage (GTDB taxonomy): Bacteria > Acidobacteriota > Terriglobia > Bryobacterales > Bryobacteraceae > CAIRSA01. The sequence continues at coordinate 11,002 of CAIRSA010000521.1, read as the reverse complement.
GCTCACGCAACGGCAAGCATCTTCTATATGGCGAACGTGCTGGCGCATGTGTTTGGCGGCGCGCTGGTGCTGTTTTTGTGCCGGAAATATTTGCGCGGCGCGGCAGGCATGCTGCTCATGGCGGCATCGTTATGCGCGGCGTTCTTGATTTGGAAAGGCGCGCTGATCGAGTATCGGATGGTGCTTAATGCGCACATCGCGTTGGCGGCTGCGGCCATGGTCTGGTTTGCGTGGCGCGTGGACCGGCGGCTGTTTGCGGGCCTGGCGTTGATGGCGATTTGGCCTGCGGTAGTGCACTACTATCCTGACCCCGATGCGAAGATCAAAAATCCGCTGGTTGTGCCTGCATCCATGGAAGAAGAGGGCGGTGGACCGAAATCGCCATTCTGGCCGTCTTCGGCAAAGACCGATGTGGGCGGCACGATCCCATCGAACTTCTTCATGGATTCCAAGCTGTGCGGAGAGTGCCACAAGGATGCGTACGAGCAGTGGAACAGTTCGGTGCATCACTTTGCGTCGTTCAACAATCAGTTCTATCGCAAGTCGATTGAGCAGATGCAGGAGCTTTCCGGCACCAAGGGCAGCAAGTGGTGCGCGGCATGCCACGACCATGCGGTGTTCTTCAATGGGCGGTTCGATAAGCCGATCAAGGACCAGATCGATACGCCGGAAGCACAGAACGGCTTGGGCTGTGTTTCGTGCCATTCCATTGTTCACGTGGAGGGCAGCATGGGCAACGGTGGCTTCACGATTGAGTATCCACCGCTGCATGACCTGGCATCGAGCCGGAACAAGTACATCCGGATGATGGATACGTTCCTGACTTATCTGAATCCGGAGCCGCATCGGCGGGCATTTCTGAAGCCGTTTATGAAGTCATCGTCGGAGTTCTGCTCGTCGTGCCACAAGGTGCATTTGGATGTTCCGGTGAACAATTACCGCTGGATTCGCGGCTTCAACGATTACGATAACTGGCAGGCCAGCGGCGTTTCGGGGCAAGGTGCGCGGTCGTTCTACTATCCGGCGAAGAGTTCCACTTGTTCGGATTGCCATATGCCGCTGACCGATTCGAAGGACCCTGGACATCGCGATGGCAAGATCCATAACCATCGCTTTCCTGCCGCGAATATGGCTGTTCCATTCGCGAATCGCGATCAGGCACAGATGGATGCAACGGAGAAGTTTCTCAAGTCGGGCTTTATCTCAGTGGACATCTTCGCGGCAACGCCGGTGGAAGAGCACGGCAAGATTGAGATGAAGCGGCGGGCGAGCGATGCGCAACAAACCATGTCGACGTTTGCGGTTGGCGAAGAGGCGGAGCAGACGGGCCAGGTGTTTATTCGGGAAGTGGGAAAACTCTCTGCGCCGATTGACCGCGCGGGAACCAGCGTAAAGCCGGGCGATTCCGTGCGTGTGGATGTGGTGGTGCGGACGCGTAAGATCGGGCACTTCTTTCCTGGCGGGACGGTGGACTCGTTCGATATCTGGCTGGAGTTGGAGGCGCGCGATGCGGCAGGCAAGCTGGTTTATCTGAGCGGCGCGGTGGAAGACAATGGCCATGGGCCGGTGGAGCGCGGGGCGCATTTTTACAGGTCGTATGCGCTGGATGGCGCGGGCAATATGATCGATAAACGCAATGCGTGGCAGGCTCGCAGCGTGCTCTATGTAAGGTTGATTCCGCCGGGCGCGGCCGATGTGGCGCATTACCGTGTAAAGGTTCCTAAAGATGCGAAGGGGCCGATTGCACTGCGCGCGCGGTTGAACTATCGGAAGTTCGCTCACTCGTATACGCAGTATGCCTACGCGGGTAAACCAAGCGATGCGAATGCCGCGCTGGACCATGACAGCCGGGCCTACTCTTTTCTAAAAGCAAATATCCCTCAGAATGTTTCGGGTCAAATCAAAGGTGAGATTCCAGATTTGCCGATTGTGACGCTGGCAGAGGCGAAGTCGTCCATCGGACTTGGTGGCGATACGAAGTGGGAACCGGTAACGACGAAGCCTGACCGGGAGCGTTGGAACGACTGGGGCATCGGGCTGTTGCTGCAAGGCGATTTGAAGGGTGCGGAGTATGCGTTTAAGAAGGTGACCGAAGCCGAGCCGGAGTATGCTGACGGATGGCTGAATGTGGCGCGGGCGCTAATTCAAGAAGGCGAGATTGAGGCTGCCAAGCCGTATCTGGAACGGGCGATGAAGATCAATGGCAACTTGGGCCGCGTGCATTTTTTCAAGGCGATGGCGCAGAAGACGGACGGCGATTACGATGGCGCGTTGGCGTCGTTGCGGCGGGCTGAGGCTTTGTATCCGCGGGATCGGGTGGTGTTGAATCAGATGGGGCGTGTGCTGTTTTTGCAGCGCAAATATGGCGAGGCGGTGGAGATGCTGCAACGGGTTTTGGGTGTGGACCCGGAGGATGTGCAGGCTCATTACAATCTGATGCTTTGCTACCGGGGGTTGGGGAAGGCTGAGCAGGCTGCGCGGGAGGAAAAGCTGTTTCGGAGGTTTAAGGCTGATGAGTCGGCGCAGGCGATTACGCAGAAGCCTCGGATGATGAATACGGAAGATAATAACGAGCGGCAGATGATTCATGATCATGAGAGTGTGGTACTACGATGAGGATGTCTTTGGATAGTGTCAGGGCAGGCGAATCGCCCGCCCCACCCTTTTGGATTCTCTTATTGGGGGTAGTGTTGGGTTGTGCTTGGGCGGCGGGGCCGGCGGTGCAGTTCACCGATGTGACGCAACAGGCGGGTATCAAATTTGCCCATAATAGCGGGCGTTCTGGGAAGCGATATCTGCCGGAGACAATGGGTTCGGGCGCGGCATTTATCGATCTGGACGGCGATGGCTGGCCGGACATTCTGCTGCTGAACAGCAAGGACTTTACACCGCGCGGGCGCAGGTCGCTTGCGGCTTTATATCGCAACAACAAGAACGGCACGTTCACGGATGTGACAGCAGGCAGCGGACTCGATGTCGAGATGTACGCAATGGGCGTGGCTGTTGGCGATTTCGATAACGACGGTCGCGAGGACATCTACATTACGGCACTGGAGGGCGACCGGTTGTTCCACAACGAAGGCAACGGCAAGTTTCGCGATGTTACCGCTGCAAGCGGCATTCGCAATGCAAACTTCGGGACCAGCGCGGCGTGGGTGGATTTCGATCGCGACGGCAAGCTCGATCTATTTGTAGCCAACTATGTGCAGTGGTCACCGAAGACTGATTTGTGGTGCTCACTTGATGGCGCGACGAAGTCGTACTGCACGCCAGAATCGTACAAGGGCACGTCGTCGAAGTTGTACCGAAATCTAGGTGGCGGCAAATTTGCCGATGTAACGGCGCAGGCGAAACTGGCGGACCCGAATAGCAAGTCGTTGGGCATCGCGGTGCTCGATTACAACAACGACGGTTGGCCCGATCTGTTTGTGGCGAATGACACGCAGCCGAACAAACTGTATCGCAATAATCGCAATGGCACGTTTACGGAAGAGGCCGTGGCGGCGGGCGTGGCGTTTGGCGAAGACGGCGTGGCACGCGGGGCGATGGGCGTGGATGCGGCCGACTATGACCGCAGCGGAAGGGCGCATCTGCTGGTAGGGAATTTTTCCAATCAGATGCTGGGGCTTTATCACAACGAAGGTAGCGGTCTGTTTGTGGATGAGGCGCCGCGGTCGGCCGTTGGGAAGTCAAGCTTGCTGAGCTTGTCATTCGGCGTGTTCTTCTTTGATTACGATTTGGATGGATACCCGGACATCTTCGCGGCCAATGGTCATTTGGACGAGGAGATTGGGCGGGTGCAGCCGAAGATTCAATACCGGCAGTTGCCGCTGCTGTTTCACAACATGGGCAACGGCAAGTTTGAGAACGTCTCGGCATTTACGAAGGCGCTTGTGGGTCGCGGCGCGGCGTATGCGGATTTCGATCATGACGGGGATCTGGATGTGCTGATCACCAATAACCACGGGCCTGCAGTGCTTTATCGCAATGACGGAGGCAATCGCAACCACTGGCTGAATGTGAAGCTGACGGGCACGAAATCGAATCGGAGCGGGCTGGGCGCAGTGGTGCGGGTGGAGACGGACACGGGCAAACAATGGCAGACGGTACATAGCGGATCGAGCTACTGTTCTGAGAGTGACCGTGCGTTGGTGTTCGGTCTGGGCGCTGCGACAACGGTGAAGTCGCTTGAGATCGAATGGCCAAGCGGCCAGAAGCAGCGGCGCGTGAATGTGGCTGCGAATCAATTCCTGAACATCACAGAGGGAGCGAACTGATGATGCTTCGGCGGCACCTGTTTTTATTGGCGTTGCAGAGCGGGCGATTCGATGCGGCGATTGAGATGGTGCGCGCGGCGAAGAAAGCCGGTCAGGTGCGGTCGGCGGCACTCTACATCCGGCAGGGGAAGTATACGGCTGTGGAATCGCCGGGCGGCATCTATCTGCTGGCTTCGATCACAAAACCGATGACAGCCACGGCGTTGATGCTGCTGGCCGATCGCGGCGAGTTGAAGCTGAACGATAAAGTCAGCAAGTTCATTCCGGAGTTCAGTGGAGCGGACCGTGCGGCGACCACGATCAAGCATCTGTTGACGCATTCTTCGGGCTTGCCTGATATGCTGCCGGAGAACGAAGCCCTGCGCAAGCGGCATGCGCCTTTGAAAGAGTGGGTGGCGCTGACGTGCAAAACGAAGTTGTTGTTTGCGCCGGGTAGTGAGGTGCGGTATCAGAGCATGGGAATTCTGCTGGCAGCTGAGATTGCAGAGCGCATCACAAAGACTCCGCTGCGCGATTTTCTGGCGAAGGAAATCTTCAAGCCTTTCGGTATGCGGACGGCTTCGCTGGGCTTGGGAGGACGCACGATTCCAACGACGGAGCAGTGCGAGGTGACCAACAACGACGATTGGAATTGGAACAGCCCGTATTGGCGGAACCTGGGTGTGCCGTGGGGTGGGGCGCATGCGGCTGTAGCGGATGTGGCTAAGTTCCTGGAAGCTTTTTTGAAGAAAGACAATGGTATTTTGAAGCCGGCTACCTCGGCGTCGATGATTGTGAATCAGACCGCGGGCTTGAATGAACCTTGGGGATTGGGGTTTATGGTGAAGCCTGGGACTTTTGGGCGGAAGTGCTCTGGGGCCACGTTTGGGCACTATGGGTCAACGGGTACCGTGGCTTGGGCGGACCCTAAGTCGGATTTGGTTTGTGTGTTGTTGACTACGAAACCGGCCGACAGTTCGCGGGCGAATCTGTTGGGGCCGGTTTCGGATCGGGTTGCGGAGTTGGCTGGTTAGAAAGTCACGCGGAGGACCAGTTGGATGGTGCGGGGAAGGTTGCCCTGCCCCGTCACGCGACCGAAGGTTCCTTTGCGGATGAGCGTGCCGTTCTGAACCAGATCGCGATTGCTGACGTCAGTGCCTGGGGTGCCGAACACCACCATATTGAACACGTTCAAATATTCGCCGCGCAGCTGGGCTTTGATTTTGCCGTCGTGGAATGACACGTTTTTCAAGCTGGAAAGGCTCACGTTTTTATAGTTGTCGCGGCGCACGTCATTGTAGGTGCGGGCGGCGGTGCCGAAAAACAATGTTGCGGGCTGAGTGAAGGCGTCCACATTGAAGGCGAACGTATCGTTACGAATGTTCTGCTGCAGCTGGCTCACTGGAAATTGGGCGGCAATGCTGCTGTTGCGGTCGGCACGGACGGTGGCATAGTTGAGGAAGGTTGGGGCTGTGATGACAAGCGGCGTGCCGGATTGCCAGAGCGTATTGCCGCTGACCTGCCAGCCTCCGGCAAGCGCCTTCACAAGGCGGCCACTCTTCTTTGCGAAGGGCAGATCGTAGCTGAAGAGTGCCGTGAAGCGGAACGGGACGTCGAAGGCTGAGAGGCCGTAGCCTGCTTTCAGGTTGTAGATGTCCTGTAGCGCAGAGCCGCCGGCGCTGGCGTTGTTGCCGGTTCCACCCAGGTCAAAGGCGCGGGACCAGGCGAAGCTCGACATCAGCGAGAGGCCACGGGCGTAAGTCTTGCGCACGGACAACTGACCGGCAGTGTACTTGCTTTGGCCTGCCAACGGGCGGTAGAGCGAGGGGTTGTCATACTGCGGATAGGGCCGCAGCAGATACTGGCGCTGGACAGTCCGGGTAGAGAGCACGGAACCGGTATCGGTGATGACGCCGAAGAAGGGATTCTGCACCTGCTGGGTGAAGAACTCCGTGACCGACGCAGGGGCGGCGCCGTTCACATCCCTGGCCTGCCGGAAGTTGGCGCGTGCGTAGTCTACCATGGAAGGCGGAATTTCATTGAGGTTCATGCTGGCCAGCGGCAGGCGGATACCGTGCGAGCCGACATAAGTAAGATCGAGCATGATGCGGCCCGGGAGCAGGCGTTGGATGGAGAAGTTCCACATCTGCATGTATGCGGTGGGGCGCTCCGATGCGGCGACAGTGGGGCTGCGGCCGATCATGGTCAAGGCGCCTTGCGAGTTGCCGGGAGGCGAAGGGATTCCTGTTGGGAACGGATCATTCAGGAAATACGTGGGAGAGCCGGTGCCGCCGGGCTGAACAACCTGGCCGGTCTGGCTGGTCTGCGCCGGCGAAGTGGTAAAGTTCACACCGATGGCGGTGGACTGCTCCACGGATTGAGGCACGTAGCTGATGCCGTAGCCGCCGCGGACAACGGTATTGTCGTTCAAGCGGTAGGCAAAGCCGGCACGCGGGGCGAAGCGGTTGTAGTTGGAGCCGCTCTGCGGACCATGGGGGAACGAAAGCAGGCCGCGCAGATTGGTGAAGGAAGGATTCAAGGCGAGCACGCTGGGATCGGTGGGAGCGCCGACCTTGCCGTTCAACGGAGAGCTCGCGTTGAGATCGAACGAGTCGAGCTGATCGTGCGATTCGCCTGTGCCGGTTTCCAGATCCCAGCGCAAGCCGATGTTCACGGTGAGGCGGCGATTGACGCGCCAGTCGTCCTGAACGTAACCTGCAGCGTAGTGGTGATAGAGCGTGATGGGGGTGACGGCTTGAATGGAGGCGGCGCCGGGGATGCCCAACAGCAAAGAGGAGAGCGAGGAACCGGTCTCGGTGGCATTAGCGGGCGTGGTTGCAGCGACCGGGCCGCGCGTGAAGTTGCGATTGAAGGTGAACGAGCCGAGCGGGTTGGTATTCTGATTGGCGAAGAAGCGCAGCAGGCGGTACTCGGCGCCAACCTTCAGAGTGTGCGCACCGCGAAACATGGTGACGGTGTTGGCAAGTGTTTGGGTGTCGCGCGGCTGATCGTTGCCGCCTGATGCGCCCACGGTGCTGGTGGTGATTTCGCCGGCGAGGCCCTGCGTTTGGGGGCCGGCGCTGGAGAACAGGAATTGCGGGAAGCCGCCGACTGCTGATTGGCTGTGAAGATATTTCGGGAAGCCGAGCGTGACGGGATCGAAATTGGCGGCCTCGCCGATGGTGATCTGGTGGGCGTGGGCGCGCGTGTAGCCGTAACGGAAATTCGTAATGGCCCACGGGGTGAGCGTGTACACATCGTTGAACGTGGTGTTGAAAAACGTGTCGCGAACCGCGCGGCCATTGGTGGCAACGGAGTCAAGGAACGAGGGGTCCTCCTGATGGCGCTTCTCGTAGCTGAAGCGACCAAAGAGACTGTGACGTTCGGAGAGGGTCTTATCGATGCGCGTGGCAATGAGGTTGCGTTCAAACGGCGTGGTGCCTGAGAAGTTGTAGTTATCGGTGAGCCCTGGCTGGTTGGGCAGCGGGACGAATTGCATGACGGCGAGGGCGATGGGATCGAGGCAGGCTACAAGGCGAGGCCCGGATGACGGGCACTTCGGCAGCCGGTCCATACGATTGCCTGGGATGACCGGGCGCACCAGCGTGCCGCTTGGATTTCTTTCCAGTGCGGCGTAAGGATCGTACTGTTGACCGAATAGCGGAGCAGAACCGTCGCTGTTGAGCGGCACGCCCGCACGTACTACATTGACTAGCAGTTCGGAGAGATCGCCGGTGCGCATCTTTGCCGTGGGCACGGTGAGGGTCTGCGAAAAAGGATTTTTTTCGCGGCGGCCTTCATAGTTGAAGAAGAAGAACGTATCCTTCATTTTATGTTTTCCCACGCCGACCGGGCCGCCGACGGCACCGCCGAACTGGCTACGCTTGAGCGGAATGCGCGGCAGGCGTGGGGTGACGCCATCGGGGCCGACACCGGCGCGATTGCGCTGCCAGCCATTGGCGTTGAGCGCGCCGTTCTGGAAGTATTCGTAGAGAGAGCCGTGGAATTTCTGGCCGCCGGCTTTGGTAACGAAGTTGACGACTCCACCGCCTGTGCGCCCGTATTCGGCGGAGAAGACGCCGGACATCACCTTAAATTCCTGAACGGAATCCTGCGGGGGCGAGACGGCGATGCCGTTGAAATCGCCGATGGTATCGGAGACGCCGTCGAGCAGCACGTCGTTGGAAGCCGTCTGTCCGCCGCTGACGCCAAAGTTGGCGTCGAAGTAGTTGCGATTGCCGGGGCTGCCGATGGGCCCCTGGGCGTTGCCGTTGGTGTTTTGCGCTTCGCCCTGGCCTAGGCTGAAGCCGACGTCAACGACGCCGGGCAGCGCGTTGAGCAGCGCGAGAGTGCTGCGCTCGCCGGAGGGGATGTCCATGATGAGCTTGGACTCGATAGTGTTTTCGAGACCGCCGTTTTCGGTGTTGAGCAGCGGCAGCGCCTCAGACTTCACTTCGATGGATTGGTTCACGCCTGCTACCACAAGCTTGAAGTCGAGGCCGGCGCTCTGGGCGACTTCCAAGCGCAGGCCGGTTTGTTGCGCGCTTTGGAATCCGTTGGCTTCGGCCGTTACATTGTACATGCCTGCGCCGAGGAAGGGGATGTTGTAGCGGCCCTCGGCGTCTGTCTTGCCAGTCTTCTTAATGCCTGTCTCGACGGAGACAATCTGCACGGTGGCGTTGGGGATGGCGGAGCCCGCAGGGTCGGCTACAACTCCGGAGAGCGTAGCGGTGATGGTCTGAGCTCTTGCCACAAGGCTGAGCAGAAATATCGAGGCGAAAAACAGGCGTGGCACGGACATTGTGATGACTCCATTCAAGACGAACCTGAAACAGTATAGTTCCATTAAACTATGTTTTCGCGTTGCGCTGCGCGGCAGCGAGCGGGCGTGAAAGAATGTGGCTATGAAGACTTTGGTTCTATCGATGTTGTGGGCAGCCATGGCGCAGGCAGCCGGGCCGGTGCAGGCCGATGTGGTGATCTATGGCGGCACGCCGGGTGGGCTTGCCGCTGCTGCGGCGGTGGTTCGCGAAGGCGCCACGGTGATTGTGATTGAGCCGACCACACACATCGGCGGCATGGTGACGGGCGGTATCGCGATCACTGATACTGGCACGCCGGAGCTTGTTGGCGGACTGGCGGCGGAATACTTCGATGAGGTCGCGGCGATTGAGATGGCCGGGCCGCAGATCATACCGGTGCTGCTATCGCGCGGCAAAGAGTATCCGTGGCGCAAGCCGGCAAAGTGGGATCTTGAGCCCAAGGTTGCGAAGCAGGTTTTCGACAAATGGGTGAAGCAGGGGCGCTATCAGCTGCTGGTTGGCAAGCGCGTGGAGAGCGTGCAAAAACAGGGCTCGCAGATTACGGGCATGCGTCTGACCGGCGGGATGGAGGTTCACGGCAAGATTTTTATCGACGCGAGCTACGAAGGCGACCTGATGGCGCGGGCGGGTGTTTCCAATACATATGGGCGAGAGAGCGGCAAGCAGTACGGCGAGAAACTCGCCGGGATCCGCGAGCCGCACTTCACGAAGAACTACACCGAGGAAGAGCTGGCCACACCGACCATCGCTTATTTGCACCACGGGCAATGGAGCGCTGATCTTTCCCCGCGCAACACGGCGGGAAAATTATTGTGGGGGATTGAAGATGCTGCGCTGGGTGAAGTGGGCGGGGCGGATAATCGCATCCAGGCATACTGCTATCGATTGATCGCAACGCAGCGGCCGGAGTTGAAAGCCGCGTGGCCGAAGCCTGCGCATTATTTTCCGGAGCGCTATGAACTTCTGCTGAGGTATTTGCAGGCGCACCCGGGCATTACCTTTTCACGCGTGGTGCATCTGGGCGCGATTCCAAACGGTAAGTATGATTTGAATGCGAGCGGGCCGTTTTCCATCGATTATGTGAATGGCAATCGCGGGTATCCGGCGGCGAGTTATGCGGCGCGCGACCGCATGCTGCAGGATCACGAAGACTACGAGAAGGGCTTTTTGTGGTTTCTGGCCAACGATGCGAGGGTACCGAAGGCATTGCGTGAAGAGGCGAATTCGTGGGGCTTGGCGAGCGATGAGTTCACCGATAACAAGCTGTGGCCGACGCAGATTTACGTACGAGAAAGCCGGCGCATGGTGGGCGAATACGTGATGACTGAGAAAGATATTCTGACGGAAAAGACGAAGACGGATTCGGTGGGGCTGGGTTCGTTTGTGCTGGATTCGCATTGGGTGCGGCGGGTGGTGAATCCGCAGGGCTTTGTGCGGATTGAAGGGCATTTGGATGAATCGATTAATCTGGCGAAGAATCCTTATGAGATTCCGTATCGCAGCATGACGCCAAAGCAGAGCGAATGCGGCAATCTGCTGGTGCCGGTGTGTGTGTCGGCTACGCATGTGGCTATCTGCACGATTCGCATGGAGCCGGTTTATATGGTGCTGGGACATTCGGCGGGCGTGGCTGCGGTGATGGCGTTGCGGTCGGGGCGGCCGGTACAGAAGGTTGATATTGCGGCTTTGACGCAAAAGCTGCGCGAGCAGAAACAGGTGCTGCATAAGGAGCAAAAACGGGTGAGTCCTTAGCAGGCTGTGGTGGATTTCCGGACACTGAAACTACGCAGGCTGCACCGTTTGGCGAGAGTCTTTGAAGTTAGCCGGGGCAGGCCGAGTGCCACTCGGCCGCAGATTGCCAATCCAATGTCGCTTACATTGCGTTTATGAGGCGAGCTTCCGATTTGGTGAGCGATTCATTGG
>CAIRSA010000520.1 GCA_903881085.1 uncultured Acidobacteriia bacterium | reverse complement strand
GGCCCATCTGCCCGTCGGCCGCGGCGGTGCCGCCGGACTGGATGCCTTCGGGCAGACTGATGCGGATCGGCATGAGCCCGTTCAAGCGGCCGGCGATTTCCAGGTGCGATTCACGCATGGAGCGCGCCAGAGATGGAAACAGATTGTGGGTGGTGCTCTCGTAATTCCAGACGTGGTCGCAGTTGCCGTGGCAGCAGCCGCGCAGATTGTTGACGCCTTCGAAGCCGCGGAAGCGGCCGTCGGCGGTGCGAAAGCAAGTGGTGGATGCGAGCGTGGAAAGGTTCGACATCGCGGCTTCTTTCACCGCAGTGGGCAGCGTTGTCTCACGCATGGCTTGCAGGAACTTGCGCATGCGCGCTTCCAACGTGTGAAGGTTAGAGGCAGTGTAATCGGCCGCATCCCATGCGCTCTTGAAGCGGGTTGCGTAGTGGTTGCCGATGATCGGATTGGCGTCGCCGCCTTTTTCCATTGCCGTATTCCAGCCGGACCACGCGGGTGTGCGATTGGGATAGTGCCACGAAATTAAAAACTCGAAGCCGGCCGATGCGCCTGGTTTAATCTCACGCTGCAAACAAATGGACGCGACCTTGTTTCGCGCACCGGCTTCCGGACCGACTTCGCCATCCTGCGTGAAGTCATCCCAGAATAGCAACGGACTGGCCCACCATTTCCCTTGCACCCATCCGCGTAAGTACGAGAGTTTCGCGCCGGCGGTGCGCGCGCAGAGCGCCAACTCTCCGGCTTGTGGATCGGTCTTCGGCGCGCCAGGGTTGGACATAACGATACCGGCGAGGCCCGCGGTTTCGTGAAACTCGTTCAGCCGCGTGTCTGAGCGTGCTTCGACCTGCGCCGGGTTTTCCATGGAATAGGCAATGGAGACCTTCGCCGTCTGTCCTGAAGTATTGAGGACGCGGTAGCGCAGGATAGCCACGGGCAGGCCGGATTCATCGGCATCGAGCGGAATGATTGGCGTGAACGCTTCTAGCGAAACCTTCACCGGAACTTTGGAATCCTGAAACTCGAGGTGAGCGAGCGGATACTCGCCAGTGAAGGTTGCATCAGCAAAGTGCGGGAGTCCGGCCATCTTGCCCGAGGGGATCCCCGATGGCGTTTGATATGGCACCAGGTGGTGCGATTCGAGGATGTGCGCGACGGGCTTTGCCTTACCGGCCTGAACATAAATGCTGGCGAATGCGAAGCCAGGCGCGCGGCCCTTGTCGGCGCGATTGAACACTTCGAAATCGCGCAGCTGGCCGCGTCCGCCAAGGCTGATGGCGCCAGCGCCAACGCCACCGAGTGGAAAGGCGATTTCGGCCAGTTGCTTGCCGGTGAACTTGCGCGGGTAATCGATTGTTGGTGCGGCGGGGGCGGCCGGCTTCGGTGCGGCTTCAGTCTGCGCAGAGGCGAGAGGCGCGGCTTGCGCGCCCAGGCCAACGGCTTTCAAGAAATTTCGACGTCCGGTTGGTGGGAGTTTCATTGCGGTTCGATTCCATCTTGCTCCTTTCGCGCGGCGGATTCAAGCTGGTGGATTTGTTTGTGGCTGAAGCCGCTAAGAATGATGCGCCGTCCTCAATAGGGTGCGAAAAACGAGTTTGACCGAAAATAGGGCAGGCGAATCGCCCAATGTCACTAAGCAGTCTTCGGGAAATATCCCGCTGAACAAATCGCAGCCATTCGTGTAACACACATTGACGAAACCCCGGTGGCTGAGACGGTCGATAACGTGCGAAAGCAGAAAGGGCTGGCCGAAACGAGTCCGAAACGGCAGCTCTCACCGGCGGGGAGCTTGACCCCAGCCCCCGCCTCCCATAGAATCCCCATAAGCCCCTCTATGCGGACACTCAAACTGATCCTCGCCTCCACCCTGCTTCTAGCCCCGCTTCGCGCGCAAAACATCGCCGGAGCAATCCTCGGCACGGTCACCGATAAATCCGGCGCAGCCATCCCCAACGCCGAAGTAACCATCGCCAACACCGGCACCAATTCACTCACCCGCCTGCGCACCAACAGCACCGGCGCATACGAGGCGCCACAACTCCCGCCCGGCCTCTATACCGTCAAGGTGAGCCACACCGGCTTCAGCACGGCCATCCGCAACGGCCTCACGCTCGACGTGGAAAATCGCCTCCGCATCGACTTCACCCTCGAAGTCGGCGACACCGCTACCAACGTCACCGTCACCGCCGACGCCCCTCTGATCGATTCCGAATCGGGCTCCCTCGGCCAGGTCATCGGCAGCAAGGAACTGGAAGAGCTCCCCGTCAAAGGCCGCAACGTCTTCGACCTCGCCCTGCTCACGCCGGGCGTCTCCGTCAACCCCGCCGCGCTCGGCGCAGTCGCCTCCACCGGCGACAACACCGCGCCGCTCTTCGTCATGTCCGACATCTCCATCAACGGCGGCCGCTATCGAACCAATGACTACCTGCTGGACGGCGTCTCAATCATGCTTCCCGAAAACAACAACTTCGCCCTCTCCCCCACGCCCGACGGCACGCAGGAATTCAAAGTGATGACCAACAGCTACGGCCCGCAGTTCGGACGCAGCGGCGGCGGCGTGCTCAACCTGGTCACCAAATCCGGCACCAACAAGCTCCACGGCTCGCTCTACGAATTCTTTCGTAACGATTGGTTCAAGGCCAACAACTTCTTCGCCAACGCCGCCGGCCAGCACCAGGCCCCGCAACACTTCAACCTGTTCGGCGGCAGCATCGGAGCGCCCATCGTGCGCAACAAAACGTTTGTCTTCGCCGACTATCAGGGCCATCGCTCCGGCAGCACGCTCGGCGGACAGTTCGCCACTCTCCCCACCGCCGACGAGCGCAACGGCGACTTCACGCTGCTCCGCAACACAAACAACCAGGCCGTCGGCATCTTCAATCCGCACCAGACCGCAGCCGTCAACGGCGTCTCTCTGCGCGTTCAGTTCCCTGGAAACGTGATCCCCAAGAGCCTCATCGATCCCGTCGCCATCAAGATGCTCAACTACATTCCCCTCCCCAATCGCACCGGCACTGGCGCAGCAGGCATCAACAACTACGTCTGGCTCCAGCAGGCCTTTATCAATAGCGACCAATGGAACGTGCGCATCGACCATCGCTTCTCAGACCGCCAAACCCTCTTCGGCCGCTTCACGCGCAACAGCGGCGACTCCGGCAATAGCGGCCCGTTCAACAACCCCGCCGACAATGTTCTGGGCGTCGACGTCAACCATGTCATCAACGCCGTGCTGAACGACACCATCATCCTCTCGCCGCGTTCGATCATCAACATCCGCTACGGCGCCACGCGCCGCCTCGAACTGCGCAGCCCTATACAAGGCGCAATCGGTCTCTCCACGTTGGGCTTTCCCGCAAGCTTCGCATCGCAGGCGCAGCAACAGTTCTTCCCCGTCGTCAGCTTCACCGGCTACAGCTCCTGGGGCGACCCCGGCGGCGACGCCATCCGCCGCGGCAACGACATTCACACCGTAGTCGCCGACCAGACGCTCATCCTCGGCCGCCACACTATCGTCTACGGCACCGATCTTCGCCTCTATAACCAAACGCCCTATCAGGCAGGCAACGATTCCGGCACCTTCAGCTTCGGACCCAACTTCACGCAGCAGAATCCGCTCTCGCCCAGCCTCACCTCAGGCGACGCCTTCGCATCGTTCCTCACCGGCTACGGCGGCGGCTCCGTCACCACCACTCCCTCGCTCGCCATGCGCAACATGTACTACGCCGTCTATGTGAATGACACGGTCCGCTTCCGACGTCTCACCCTCTCCGCAGGCCTGCGCTGGGAAGTGCCCCAGCCTCCCACCGAACGCTACAACCGCTTCGCTTCGTTCGATGCCAACATGCCCTTCCCCATCAAGGTACCCGGCCTGCCAAACCTCCGCGGCACCCTGCTGCATCCAGGCGAGCGCGGTGTGCCACGCGGCCAGTACAACCCCTACTACAAATCGTTCGGTCCGCGCTTCGGGCTCTCCTACAGCATCGATCCCAGAACCAGCCTGCGCGCCGGCTACGGCATCTTCTACGCGCCGCGCTTCGGCGCCACCAGCGCCTCCGGCTACGGAGTGACTGGAGCAGGCACAACAACCACCTGGGTAACCAGCTCCAACGACGGCATCGGCCTCGTCTACCCACTCAGCAACCCCTTCCCCAACGGGCTCGCCAATCAGCCCACACCCGGCGACGCAACGTACTACCAACTGGGCCAAAGCATCTCCATCACCGATTCCACCAGCGTCAGCAACACCTACAACCAGCAATGGAATTTAAACCTGCAGCATCAATTCGGAAACAGCCTTCTGATCGAAGCAGGCTATGCCGGAAACAAAGGCACGCACCTCCCCGTCGGCCTGGCGTTGAATCAGATCTTCCCCGGCTACCAGAGCCTCGGCACCGGCCTCAGCCGCTCCGTGCCCAATCCCTTCTTCGGACTCGTCACCAACGGCACTCTATCGTTGCCCACTGTCGGCTACAGCCAACTGCTCCGGCCCTATCCGCAGTACGTCAGCGTCGCCACCAGCGGCAGCGCGGCCACCATGACAAACATCGCCGACTCGCACTACCACTCACTACAGATCAAAGCGCAGAAGCGCATGGCGCGCGGGTTCTCGTTCCTGCTCTCCTACACCAAATCGAAAGTGATCGATGACTCCTCAGGCCGCGTCTTCGGTGTCAACTCCTTCGCCCCGCCGGTGCAGGATGCCTACAATCTGAGAGGCGAAAAAGCAGTATCAGAAGGCGACGTCGCGCAACAGCTGGTGATCACCCACTCCATCGAACTGCCTTTCGGAAAGGGTAAAGCCTTGCTAGCCCATGCACCCCGCGGAGTGAATGCGATCTTCGGTGGCTGGTCACTCGCCGGCACGGCGACGTTCAGTTCCGGATTCCCGCTGGTCCTGACTTCCAGTGGCAACACCGGAGTCGGCGGCGGCATAGTGCGCCCCAATAATAATGGGACTTCGGCCAAGTTGGATGGGTCAACTGAATCCAGGCTCAACCGCTACTTCAACACCGCAGTCTTTTCCGTGCCGCCCGCCTACACCTTCGGCAACACATCGCGGACCTTGCCTGACACCCGCAGCCCCGGCCGCAGCAACTACGATTTGAACCTGAGCAAGCGCTTCATCCTCCACGAAGGCATCTCACTCAACCTTCGTGGCGAAGTCTACAACCTCACCAATACGCCGTATTTCCGCGGCCCCGGCGTCGCCCTCGGAGCCAGCACATTCGGAGTCATCTCCAGCGCCGCCGGCGAACGCCAGATGCAGTTCGTCTTGAAGCTGATGTTCTGATGTGGGCAGATTGGTAATCCAATACCACTCGTTTTTCCGCGGAGCAGCTGCGAGGAGGATTGATCGGGATAGGGGTGAGCCTCGCCGCACACTCACCGATCCGTTCTGTACTGCATACGGATGGCCTGCGGGCATCCCGGTTTTCGTGCGTGAAGTTTCCACGCATGCGTGGGGTCTTGGCGCAAGAACTTGAAAGCGCATTACGGCTCCGCAGGGTGGTGACGCACTCGCGCTCCCGCGCGCCACCATGTTGCATTCCGGATCGCCCGACACCGTCGGCGCACCTGATTTTGGCTATTTCGGAGTTCATCTACTTCAGGGATACCCAGCCTGCATGTACCCATGCCAACGCTTCAAGTACGCCCTTTGCTTCGCGCTTACACTTACAGGACAAGGGGTCAGGATGGTTCGCTATTCCTTATCCGGACGATTCGCCTGCCCGCTGGCTTGCGAGCGCTATGTCTTCAAAACTTAAAAAAGGATCTTCACGCCAACCTGCAACTGGCGCATGGTGGTCGTTAATGTTGTGATCGTGCCAGCGCCTACAGCCACAACGTTCGTATTCGGCTGGCCAAACTGCGGATGATTGAAGACATTAAAGCCTTCCATGCGCAGTTGCAACTGGCCGGACTCACCAAGTTTCTTGACTGAGTAGCGCTTGAAGATACTGAAATCGAAATTGACAGCGCCTGGACTATAAACGATGTCCCGTCCGGAGTTGCCGTAGTTGTACTGCGTAGGGTTTGTAAATGCCGTCAGATCAAACCAATTTTGAATGCTGCGTTGATCAGCGGGCAGCGCGCCATCGGCAATGCGGTTGGGGCGCGCGGCTCCGGTGTTGGCGGAACTGACGCTCTGCACTGGCGTGAACGGGTGGCCGTCGCGAATCGTTGTGATACCGTTCAATTGCCAGTCACTGACGATGCCGGTAAGCACGGGATTGGCTGCATGAAAACGCTGTCCACGGCCAACTGGCAATGCGTAGGTGTAACTCATCACCAGGCGGCGCGGGATGTTGGACGAAGACAGAGCTTTTTCCCATCCGATATTCTGCACATTGCGGAACGAAAGGTCGCCCACCAAGCCGCCGCCGCCGAGATCGATGGACTTACTCCACGTGTAAGCAAGTAACAGCGAGATACCGTTGGAATAACGTCGCTGCACGCGCATTTGAAGTGAACTGTAAGTGGAATTTCCCATGGAGTCCGTGAAAGTGATGGTATTGAAACCGGGGAAAGGACGACGGTCGGCGGTGGGTGTGCCGCCCGCGTAGGGCTGGTTGATGTTGTACTGCACGGACAAGTGGGTTCCCTTCGTGCCGACGTAGTTCGTGTCGACCAGGAACTTACCAAACTGCTGCTGCAGGCTGAAACTCCAGTGGTAGACAACAGGCACTTTCATTGATGGATTGAACGCAATCAACGTTGTGTTTGCGACATTGAGTTGGGTGGGGTCGACGGCCGAGCTGGGGAATCCGGTAGCGAAGGTGAGTGTTGGATGGATGTTGTCGCTGGTGTAAGCGTAGGACGTCCGAAACGGCGGGTTGGCAGTGGGGCGGCCGGATGCGCCGAGGGCGCTCGCTTCCGCAAAGAATACGCCACCGCCAGCGCGGATGACGGTTTTCCTGTTCACCTCATAAGCCATGCCGGCCCGCGGCGCCCAACTGTTATGATGCTCTTCAACCAAAGCGCGATTGTTGAGGCCATCGGGAACGTTCATAGCCAGGGCAGCCGGCGTCGACGACGGGATTTTGTTATCAGGATAAATCAGCTTATTCGGGCCTACGACAAAATTCGATTGCAGGTTGTGGCGCTCAAACGGAGGCGTGATGTACTCATAACGCAAACCGATGTTGAAAGTAAGTTTCGGCGTCACTTTCCAGTCGTCGTTCACGTAACCACCATAGTATCTGTAACGCAGATCGCCGATGAAAACACTATCCAGCGCGGCGCTGGTAGGATCGCCCAGCAGGAAGTCCGCCACGGGGTTGCCTGTAAACCCTCCGTTGAAGCCGAATGAGCCACGCGCTCCGCCCCAAATGTGATATCGACTGCGAACCCAGCGGTACTCAAAGCCGGCGCGGATGAAGTGAGAGCCTCTGTTCCAGGTGAGGCCGTCGCTCATCTGAAATGTATCGGAACCCTTTTGGTCGGGCAGGAAGCCTGCTTCCCCCAACTGGGAGTAGCCCGTAATGGTGATCGTCGGAAGGCCTGCTAATCCTGGGGCCGGAGGGATATAGCCGAAGCCATACGCCGAATACAAGTTCTCTTTGATAAACGGAGCCAGCGCATTGGAAACGCGGTTATACCCAAGCCGGAGTTCATTCACAATAGTGGGCGAGAAGACGTGAGTTTCACCGATCACCGCACCGTGGCCGCTTTGATCGTTGACCGATTGTTGAAAGTTCGTGGAGCCGATAATGGGTGCGGGCAGCGGGCCGGGATTGACGTAATTGTAGAGGTAATAGCTATACCGCATGAACAATTTGTCGGCGTTGGAGAAGTTTTGATCGCCGCGTTGGTCCCACTGATCGCGCTTCAGAATTGTGATTGGACTGGCCACGTAGTTGTTCGCCGAAGCCGTGGTTTGCGGAAGAGGCAGAGGCGCAAAGAGCAGCGATGATGTCTTGCTGATACGGCTGGCGGGGACGATATTGCCAGGGAACGGCGTCTTCACGAACGTAGAGCCGGTGGCGGCGGGGACTGTAAGACTGGGATCGTTAATAGCAGTCTTCACACTGGAGAAATCACCGGCACGGAAGGCCGGGCTTGCCAGCGTTTCAACGATAGTGTTTGCGCCGGAGTTCTGGCGTGTGCCCTGCCAACTGCCGAAGATAAACGTCTGGTTCTTGCGGATCGGGCCGCCCAGCGTTGCGCCATATTGGTTGCGGCGAAGTTCGGGCGTCGGCTGAGTGGAAGGCAGGAAGAAATTGCGCGCGTCCACTTTGTCGTTACGCATGAATTCAAACACCGTGCCGTGGATTTTGTTCGTGCCAGAGCGGATAGTCGCGTTGACGACTGCGCCGGCGGAGTGGCCGTATTCAGAGGAGTAAGTGTTGGTTTCTACTTTGAACTCCATGAGGGCGTCGACGGAGGGTTGGATCACCACGTTGGTGCTGTTCGACTGGTCAACGATCTTGGCGTTGTTATCGACACCATCGAGAATAAAGTTGTTCATGTCGCTGCGCGTGCCGTTGGCGACGAAGGATCCGCCGTTCTTGGCGCGATCGCCGGCCGTGCCGGGTTGGTCATTGCCAGAGGGTTCGCCGACACCCATCGAAAGCTTTGCCAGATCCAGATAATTTCGGCCGTTTAACGGCAGGTCGCTGATAGCTTGGGTTTCGATCACCTGACCGATATTGGCGTTACTGCTTTCAAGCATGGGCGAAGCCGCGGTCACTTCGACGGTTTCACTGACTGAGCCGACCTGCAGTGTGAAATCGATGCGCGAAACCTGTTGGACTTCCAGGCTTACGCTGCGCACTTCGGTTTTGAATCCGTTCAGTTTTACGGTGACGCGATAACTGCCTGGGGGCAAAAGTGCCTGTGTGTAATAGCCATCCGCATTGTTGCGCACGTCCCATTTGGCGTTGGTGTTGATGTTGCGGATCTCGACCGCTACGCCTGGCGCGACGCCGCCGGTAGCATCAACAATGCGGCCGGTAATTTCGGCCGAATCCTGCGCCCACACTGCGGCGGCTGCGATGAAAAATGCGCATAAACAAGGCGTTAACATATGTGTCTCCCTGCCCTGGAATTTGCAACCAAACTATCACACCCTGCCGATGACGCGGAAGGCGGGGAGCTTGGATGGAGCAGGTTCGATCAGGATTTCAACTTGTGATTCCGAACTGTCGTCGCACACGAAAAAGTGGTCACCAGCAGAGGTGACATCGAAAACACGGCCGCAGAATGTCAGCCGGTGATGGCAGGACTGTTGCCAAAAATACAGGCCGAGGTAGACACGGGAGCCAGAGCCATTCAGTTGAACACGCGCTGGCGTCG
Source organism: uncultured Acidobacteriia bacterium (assembly GCA_903881085.1). Classification (GTDB taxonomy): domain Bacteria; phylum Acidobacteriota; class Terriglobia; order Bryobacterales; family Bryobacteraceae; genus CAIRSA01. The sequence continues at coordinate 22,159 of CAIRSA010000520.1, read as the reverse complement.
AGATCGGCCGCCAGCTGTTGTCGACAGCAGGACCGAAGCCTGACAGCAGAAACTGCTCGGCCCAGGGCTCACCCGGCAGAACATAGCCTGTGTGCTCGACCGGTCCCTTCCTGGCAGTGATGACGAAATACTGCGTTCCTGCGCCTTCCATCGAAACGATGTGGAATCCTGCGCGTGCGAGCATTGCCGTAGCTTCGCTGACGGAGAAGGTTTCCCCCAGCCATGTATCGCGCGGATGTTTCAGATACTCGTCTGATTGGTCACCGTTCAACTGAAACTTGAACGCACCACCTGAGCGCAATACACGTGCGGCTTCGTGAACATATCCTTCGATGACTGCGCGCGAAGGGATGTGCTGAAAGACGATGTAGCTGAAGACGAGGTCCACCGACTCTGAGGTGACGGCCGCCAGATCCGAGCCAGCGCCAACATGGAAGGCTGCATTCGTAACATGCCCAAGACGTTTGCGAGCTCCTTCAATCATGGCAGGAGCCACGTCGATCGCATCGATGTGAGCGAAGTCGCGAGCAAAGTATTCCGTCATACGACCGATGCCGCAGCCGATTTCGACTGCGCGGCAAGCAGCGGATTCGCGGCCATTGAGCAGGATCGGAATGTATGGTCTTACCAGCTGGTTGTAGTTCGCTTCGCCGGATCGTGCGAAGTCATCCACATCGCCAGACCCATCGCGAGTGTAAATGAAGTGCTCGGCATCCTGGCGGGCACGCGCGTCCCAGTCCTGGCGCATGCGGCGATTCCAGTCTTCAGGCATTGGAAGCCTAATTATATCGTTACTGCCCTTGATATAGTAATTACGAACAAGAGGAATTGGGGAAAACCGTGAACCTTACTCGACAGCTTTTTGCATGCGCAGCAGCAGGAATTGTGGCCGGCTCTCTTTGGTTTGTGCGTAGCTCACCGCAAGCGGAGCAGGCGCCAGCGCCGGTGCGCAGGCTTTCACTGCTGGTGAAATTCGGAGTCAATGATGCTCAGCCAACATCATGGGACGGCACGGTGGAGGCGCTTGCAGGAACGGTACGTGCATTGCACAATTATCGCCCAAAATCGAAGCAGCGGGTGGAGGGGAACCGGTCGTGGAGTCTGTCGAGTGATTGGAGCCCGCGATTTCAGTACCGCTCCTGGGAGCAGGAATTAATGCAGCAGTCCCCGCGCGAAATGCAATACCCTGCCCTCGTTGTTGAGGTGAGCGGCCACGAAGCAGCGCTGCGATTTCAGACCAGGCAAGGAGAATTTCGCGTCAATGCAGCGGATCTCGCAGCGGGCAGAACGAAGAGTTATTTGAATAGCCGCGTGACGGCTGAACTGATTCCATCGGCGGCAAAACTCAGCGATGACAGCAGAGAGAACGATTTCCCCTCCATCGCACGCGGTGCAAACGGTGAAACGTGGACAGCCTGGGTTGCCTACCAAAAGGGTGCGAGCGAGGTGCTGGCGCGCCGGTTCGACGGCAATGCCTGGCAGGCTGCGCAGCCTATCACCACACAGCCGGGCGATGTCTATCGAGTGCAGATCGCGCAGGCCGGGAAACGGTTGTGGGTAGTGTGGTCAGAGCAGCGAAATGGAAATTTCGATCTCTACGGGCGAAGCTTCGATGGTAAGGCATGGGGCAGTGTGGAACGAATTACGGACGCGGCCGGTTCTGACGTGCATCATCGGCTGACGGCGGATGCCTCCGGCAACTTGTGGATCGCGTGGCAGGCGTTTCGCGACGGTGTGTCGCGTGTGTTTGTGCGGCGGCACGATGGCGCGTCATGGATAGAACCGACTCAACTTTCAAACAATAAGGGCGACGCATGGTATCCGGCCATTGCCGCCGATGGCAAAGGCCGGGTCTACGCAGCATGGGATACCTACGAGGATGGTAATTACGACATCGTCTACCGCAGCTACGAAGGTGGGCAGTGGAAGGCAACGGCGCCGATTGCAAACACGCTGCGATATGAAGCAAACGTGAGTCTTACGTGCGACGGCGAGGGCCGTTTGTGGGCAGCGTGGAATGAAAGCGGATTGCGGTGGGGGAAGGACACTGGCCTGTTGGTGCGACGGCCGGCAACGGCCATTTACGACGGCCGTTACGTAGCTGTGGCCGCATTGGAGGGCGGTACGTGGAAGGAACCGGCGAAAGAGTTCGAAGCCTCGCTGCCACTCAAGATGCGCGACCACAATGATCTGCCGGTACTGCAGACAGACGGCGCGGGTCGCGTGTGGGTCTTGTTCCGCCACCGCTTCGACGCCATTCCGGCGGTACCTAGCACGGCCGCGCTGCATGGGGCTGCCTGGGAGTCGTTTGCCGTGACATACGCTGGGGACCGCTGGAGCAGTCCCATAGCGCTCGCGTCCAGTCAAGGCCGCTCCGATCAAGCGCCTGCCGCAATTTCCGATGGTCGCACAGGCCTACATCTGGCATGGGCCTCTGACAATCGCGATTTCACAGACACCTGGCACAAACATGGAGACGTGTACAGCGGGTCGCTTGCGGCAAGCGGTACAGCAATAAAGCCCGTACTGCGTGAGCGCGTACCAATTGAGTTGCGGCAGTTTGAAGCGAACGCAAATGAGGTCGAGGACCTGAAGCGGATTCGCAGCTATCGAATTCAATCCGGCGACGCAAACTACCGCATCGTGCGCGGGGACCTGCATCGACATACGGAGATATCGCGCGATGGCAAAAACGACGGGGCGATTGTCGACACGTATCGCTATGCGGTCAATGCGGCCTCGCTCGATTTTCTGGGCATCTCCGATCACAACACGCAAGGCGGGCCTGACGTGGAGTACATCAACTGGATGAATCAGCAGATTGCGGATGTGTTCCTCATGAAGGGCCGCTTCACACCATTGTACGGTTATGAACGCAGCCTCAACTATCCGAATGGGCATCGCAATGTGATGTTCGCGGTGCGCGGAAATCCGACTTTGCCAATTCCGGCCGAGGAGACATCAGGGAAGGTAGGTGCGGCCGCGTTGTATGACTATTTGAAGAAACGCCGCGGAATCGCCATCTCGCACACCTCGGCCACCAACATGGGAACAGACTGGCGCGATAACGATCAGGCGGTGGAGCCGCTGGTGGAAATCTATCAAGGGGACCGTGTTTCGGCCGAACACGAAGGCGCGCCGAAGGCCGCCAGTGCCGACGATGTAACGAGCCATGCAGGAGGCTACCGCCCGGCGGGCTATGTCTGGAATGCGTGGGCGAAGGGCTACAAATTGGGTGTGCAGGCCAGTTCCGATCACCTTTCCACGCACATCTCTTACGCTTGTACCCTGGTGACGGACTTTACCCAGGAGGGCTTGTTGGATGGCATGCGCAAGCGCCATTCTTACGCCGCCACGGACAACATCATTCTGGATTACCGTATGGAAACCGCGGCAGGAGAATTGATTCAAGGAGACATTGGCCAGGTGCAGGGACCATACCGCTTACGAGTGCGCGTCATCGGCACGGCGCCGATCCGGCAGATCGACATTATCCGTAAAAATGAATATCTACACACGCGCCAGGCTCTTGGCAAAGAAGTCGATTTTACTTTCGTTGATAATCAACCGTTGCCGGGCGAAAGCTACTATTATGTGCGCGTGCAGCAAGTGGACGAGCAGATGGCGTGGTCAAGCCCAATCTGGATTCAACGCTAGCGCTGTCACTTGCGCTAAGAATTCTCATGTATTATATGGAGATCTATGTCTCGATTGTACATGCTATGCCTCGCGCTTTCTCTGTCTTCCGCACCTGCCTGCGCGCAGATTTTGTACGGCGGAATCGTCGGAAATGTAACTGACAAGTCAGACGCTTCGGTGGCAGGTACGCCGGTGGTCCTAACGCATGTGGAGACGGGCGCTGTGCGCACGTTAACCACCAATGAGGCCGGAATCTACAGTTTTCCAACGCTCGCCCCGGGCTCGTATACGGTATCGGTTCGATTGAATGGCTTCCGGCCGTATTCGCGGACAGGTGTCGACATCGCCGCACAGGCGACGGTGCGCATCGATATCAAGCTGGAGCTAGGCGATGTGACTGAGCAAGTGACAGTGGAAGCCGGCATTGTAGGCCTGCAGACAGAGACGGCCGAAGTACGCCGCACCATCGGCAAAGACATTCTGGAAAATGCGACGACCGGTTTGTCGCGCAATTACCAATCGCTGCTGGAATTGCTGCCTGGCATTTCCCCGCCTCAAGATGCGGGCTCCTTTGCCGCGAATCCATCGGGGAGTCTGCAGTTTTCCGTCAATGGCGTGAGCAACCAGTCAAACAACATCAGGCTGGATGGCGCATCAAGTTACAACACAAATCAGCCGCAGTATACGGCGATCAATCCAACCATGGAATCGATTCAAGTGGTGGACGTCGTAACTGGCTCAATGGACGCCGAACAGGGCCTGGCAGGCGGCGCCTCCATCAATCTGCAGACCAAGAGCGGAACCAACAAAATTCACGGCTCTGCATTCTGGTATCACAATAATCAGCATTTCGACGCATATCCGTACTTTAGCGATCGAACGAACGCCAAACCGAAGTTCATTTCGAATCACCCAGGCGGAACCATTGGCGGACCGATCCGAAAGAACAAGTTGTTCTACTTCGTCAGCTACGAGCGTTCTGCCGAAAACTCCAATGCTCAAGCCTTCTTCACCGTGCCGACCGATGCGATGCGGCGCGGCGACATGCTTGCTTCGGCCAACGCAATCTACGATCCGCTGACGGGAGCGCAGTGGGACCCGGCCAAGGCTTCCACCTACGCCGCCGACCGTATTCCGTTTGCCAATAAACAAATTCCGGCATCGCGACTTTCTCCGGTTTCACAACGTATTTTGAATCTGCCAGATTGGGCGCATCAAAACCGTCCTGGCACCGGAGCACTGGGAATCACAAGCAACTATCTGGCCAGTTCGCCGTACTGGACGCGACGCGATCAGGTGGACTCCAAAGTGAATTTCAATCTCTCAGACAAGTGGACCGCCTTTGCCCGCCTCAGCATCTTGAAGTTCGACCAATTGAATCCCGCTGTCTTCGGCGCACTGGCGGGACCGGGGTTGAACTCTGGCAACACACGGCCCGGCACCGGCTTCGGCACCACGTATTCCGGCACGATTTCGACAACCTACGTGGCTACCTCAACGTTGGTCTTTGATGGCTACATGTCAACCACGCTGCAGGAAGTGAACGCAGGTCCTGACAATTTGAACGTGGCCTTTGCGCGGGACGTTCTGAAGATCCCCGGCACGAATGGTCCGGAAAGTTTCAATGGGGGCATGGTGCAGATGCAGATTGAAGGCGGCTTCACGAACATTGGCTACCAGCAAAACTCACCGTACTTTGTCAACGATTACATGACGCAATACGCCGCCAACGGCAGTTGGAGCCATGGCAAGCATAGCGTCCGTTTTGGGTCTGAAACGTTACGGTTCAACCTGAATCAGCAGGTGGCCAATCCGGCTGGAGCTACCGGAGGACCGGCGGGAGCCTTCTTTTTTCGCCAAGCCACCACATCGCTGCGAGGCGGACCGGCAACGAATGTGTACAACAGCATGAGTTCGTTCCTGCTGGGCATCGCACGCGATGCAGGCCGCAGTGTGTTGACTATTCCCGTGTTGGAGACCCGCACCCGCAACTATGCGATGTACGTGAGTGACCGCTGGCAGATGCTTCCAACCCTTACCTTGAGCTACGGCCTGCGCTGGGAATACTATCCGTATCCTACAAGGCCTGATCGAGGCATGGAGCGCTACGATTTCAGCACCAATCAAATGCTGGTGTGTGGCGTTGGCTCGGTTCCGCGCGATTGCGGCTTGCCACAAAGTAAGCGACTGTTCGCACCGCGAGTTGGCATTGCATGGCGCGGCCCCAAAAAGATTGTTGTTCGTACAGGCTATGGCCTGACATACGACCCCTACAACATTGGCCGTGACCTACGCGGCAATTATCCGACCCAGTACGCGCAAAACCTTTTGGGACCCGACACACGCGCCTGGATCACAACACTCGAGCAGGGGTTGCCAGCACTGCCCGCCCCGTTGACTGGCGACAAGCTGGCCATGCCTTTAGACGCAGCATTGCTGACAGCCGATCCGAGTTGGCATCGCGGATACGTGCAGTCCTGGAATTTCACGCTTGAGCGGCAGTTCGGGTCTTGGATCGCAACAGCGGGCTACGTTGGTACGCGTTCTGTGCGCCACGAATCCTTCCTCGATGCGAATTACGGTTTCCCCGGCGGAGGCCAAGCGAGCAGCATTCTGGTGAAGCAGTTTGGCCGCACCGCCAATACTCAGATTTTGGGCACGCTAGGGACACCCAAATACGATGGGCTCCAATCACGTTTGAGCAGGCGCTTCCAAGGCTATACGATCTCCGCTTCGTATACGTATTCGAACACGCGCGCTTATGCCACTGAGAGTTCTTCAAGTACGCCACGCATCGCCCTACCCTCGGCGTGGCGTTTGAACTACGGTCCGGCCGCGAACGATCTGCGTCACGTGCTGGCAACATCCACTGTGGCGCAAGCCCCTTTCGGCAAGGGGAAGCGCTGGGCCACCAGCGGCATCTTCGCGCAGATCCTGGGTGGATGGCAGGCCAACCTCAGCCTGCGCATGCAAACCGGCTTCCATGTTTCGGCAACGGCTCCCGCAACAGTGTTGAATGCGCCAGGGAGCGCCAACAATGCGGATTGCATTGGTCCGGTGACGACCATCGGTGACCCGAACGGATGGTGGCTGAAAACCGGTCTTGCCAACCCGAACACGGTAAGCCCGAATACGCCGCGCTTTGGCACTTGCGGTGCCGGCGTATTGCGCGGGCCAGGCATGATCAATGCCGACGCAGGCATTACTCGCATGTTCCACATCGGCGAAAAATACACACTGCAATTCCGCACCGATGCCATGAACATTAGCAATACACCGCATTTTGCGAATCCCTCGGGAGATATTTCCAGCGCAAATTTCGGCGTCGTTACAGGTGTGCAAAATCGTGGGCGCGGCGGTAATGATCAGCGACTTGTGCGTCTTGGACTGCGTCTGGGCTTCTAGTTTCCAAAGCTCATGCACTGCATCCTGGTTGACATCAACCTACGAAATGTGATCTTTATTTAGAACCTCATTAAAGATTTGTCAGGGAGTTAACACATGCTTCGTTTGCTTGTATTGCTTGTTCTAAGCGCTTCATTCGCGTTCGCCCAAGGCGACCGCGCCACGTTAACCGGAACTGTCACCGACCAGGCGGGGGCCCCCATGCCCGCGGTCAGTGTGACAGCAACGCACGTCGACACTATGTCGATATCGCGCGCAACAACAAATCCATCGGGCGAGTACAGTTTGCCATCGCTACAGATTGGCAGGTACAAAGTTGTATTTGAACTGCCCGGGTTCAAGTCGGTGACGCACAGCAATGTCGCGTTGGATGCCGGAGCAACAGGCCGGGTCGATTCGAAGATGGAGGTCGGCAATGTGCAGCAGTCAGTGAACGTTGTGGCCGAATCCAGCTTGCTTCAGACGGACGATGCGAAGCTCGGCAACTCCATGGCCGATGCGATGATCGAAGCACTACCCACGGTGGTCAGCGGCAACATGCGCAGTCCGTTCGATCTTGCGGCGATCACGGCGCAGGTAACGGGCGGCGATCAGGATTTCCGAATTGGTGGCGGGCAAGCCGGGTCGTTTGGCGTCATGCTGGATGGCTCTTCGGCAAATACCAATCGCGCCGGCTCTACGCTGTGGGCCGCGGTAAATGCGCCCTCGCTCGATGCGATCACGCAGTTTTCGGTTGAGACAAACGGGTTTAAGGCGGAGTTCGGCCGTGCCGGCGGCGGCATGGTGACGTTCGTTTCGAAGTCCGGCACCAACCAGTATCACGGCACTGCGTTCGACTACATCCGCAACAATGCCTTCGATGCCCGCGGCTTCTTCAACAGCACTACGCCGGTGTACCGCCAGCATGATTTTGGCGGCACGATCGGCGGCCCCATTGTGATTCCCAAAATCTATAACGGACGCAACAAGACATTCTTCTTTGCATCCTACGAAGGCTTTCGTAATCGTGTCGGTGGCCTAACCACTGCGATCGCCCTGCCTCCAACGGAATTCTATAAGGGCGACTTCCACAATGCCGTTAGCCGCACGCAGAACAAAGACGGCTCATACATCATGTACCCGGTTTTCGATCCCGAGACGACGCTGTTCAACTCCACCAACAAGCAATACACGCGCACGCCGTTTGCGGGGAACATCATTCCCATGTCGCGCATTGATCCGATGAGCGCGAAACTGCTTGACTTGGGCGCCAGCACAATGACTTCCGGCTTGCGCAAAGACGTTGTGCCCGGAACGCCTCAATACTGGCTGGAAAACTATTGGCAGGGCGGAACATCCATCAATCCGAATGACAAATACAGCGTGAAATTCGATCACATGCTGAACGATTCCAACCGCCTTTCCGCGTACCTGGCATACTCCAAGCGGCAGGCGAATCCCGGGCCTTCGGGCGCACCTGGCATTCCCGGTATTTGGAATCCGTTCAGCCATCTGGAAGACACTTCGCCTGTGTATCGCGGCAGCTGGGATTCAACCATCAGCCCACGTCTGCACAATCGCTTCTACTTCGGCATCAACATCTTTCACGACGCCAACACACCGCTTTCGCAGGGCGGAAACTGGCAGAACAAGATCTGTGTGCTAAATGTGCCTGATTGCAATAGCAACTTACCCATCATCAACACGGGCGATTTTCCAGCCTGGGGCGGAAACGGGTTTAACGGATCGGAAAATCCGACTTACTCGTTCAATGACGATCTCACCTGGACCAAAGGCAAGCACATTCTGAAAGCCGGCTACCTGTTCGAGTTGGCGCCCTATGTCGGCTTGGGCCAGCAGAACGGCGCCGGAAACTTCACGTTCAACACGGCGATGACGCAGTTGCCGAACCAGTCAAGCCGCAACGTTGGCGGAGGCTTGGGCTTTGCTTCGTTCTTCCTGGGCGATGCTACCGGCGGTGCGATTCACACGCCTCGCCGAGTTGAGATGACGTGGCGCTACCATGCCATGTACTTCCAGGACGACTGGCGTGTAACTTCGCGGCTGACCGTGAATCTTGGCTTGCGCTACGAGTTCAACCTGCCAGCCTTGAACGGCGGCGGCAAGTGTGCGGACTTTGATCCCACCGTCCCGAATCCGGGTGCAAGCGGCCGCCTCGGTGCGCTTGTCTTCTGCGGCGACGGACCGGGCCGCACAGGCAAGGCCTCGATCCCCGCCGGCTGGTACAAAGGCTTCGGCCCACGGCTTGGACTTTCCTGGAATGCAGCGAACAAGATGGTGATTCGCGCTTCAGGAGGCGTGAGTTACGCACCTGTCAAATCCATCGGCGGCTCGGCTCACTTCCAGGGCTTTGCGCAAATCCTTAGCGTCTCTGACAACACTGGCGGTATATCCCCGCTGTTCCAACTCAATAAGGGCATGCCGGCATATCCGCTTCCGCCATTCGTCGATCCGACGTTCGGCAACAATGGCGACGTGGACTGGTGGCAGGGCCAAGAGGCCAACCGCCTACCCACGATGTTGAACTGGACTTTGACCCTGCAGCGCGAATTGAAAGGCCGCTTTCTTGTAGAAGCCGGTTACAACGCGTTGATCGGCACGCACCTGATTGCAGGTCTGTTGAATTACGATCAGGTCAACATCAATACGTTGCCACAAAGCCTAAGTATCTTCACCAACGCGGGACGAACTTTGTTGAACACCACGTTTGACAACGGGAACAAGTTGGTACAACAGGCCGGCTTCAGCAAGCCCTATGCGGAATTTCCTGACAACCTGACACTGGCGCGCGCCTTGCGGCCATTTCCGCAATACAACACCGTCAACACATTGAATGGCGGCGATCACAGCGGCCATTCCAGTTACCATTCATTGATCACCAAAGTCACGCGGCGCTTTGCCAACGATTTAATGATCGACGGTTCGTATGTGTTCTCGAAGATGTTCACCGACGCGGATTCGATGTGGGGTAACGGCCTTGCGATGGACCAATACAACAGGCGCCTGGACAAGGCGCTCTCTGCATCCGACCGTACGCACGACGCGAAGATCAACACCGTGTACAACCTGCCAATTGGCCCAGGCCGCCATTGGCTGAAAAAAGGGCTTATGGCTCAGGCTATCGGCGGTTGGCGTATTGGCGCGGTACAACGGTATGCTTCGGGAACGCCAATGGCGTTCAGCGGCGCTTTCGGTTTCCCCATCATCGGCAACCGTCCTTACGTCACGAGCTATGACGACTGGCGCGCCCCGACAGTGGGTGACAAGTTCGATCCGTACGTGGACCGCGTTTTCAAATCCGCTTCGTCGGCGAGCTTCAGCGGCGATACGGCTACGGTTACTTCGCAGGGATTCTTCCCGTTTCAACCGCGCGACCGCGTAGGTAACATGACGAAGAACAATCCGAAGGTCCGCAACTTCCCGCTGTTCAATGAGGATATATCTCTGGCGAAGACCTTCACCGCATCAGTGGAGCATCACCGCACCATCGACCTCCGGTTTGAGGCATTCAATATGCTGAATCGCACGGTGTTTGGAACACCCAATACGAATCTGGCAGATCAAGCAAACCTGGGGCTGGTGCGGTCGCAGGCGAACTCTCCGCGCAGAATGCAGTTCGCCCTAAAGTTTAACTTCTAAAAGGAGTATAACAGAGCCGAATATCCTGTTATTATGAGGTCGGAGTGTGGTGACTATGACTTACCAGACAACGATCGACAAGTTCCTGAACGAGAAGCGGATCGCAATTGTTGGCGTCTCGCGCAATCCTAGCGACTATTCCCGAGCTGTGTTTCGCAAGTTTCTACAGCTCGGGTATCTGGCGATACCAGTGAATCCGAATGCCGATGAGATCGACGGGATTCCGTGCTTTCCAGACGTCACGGCAATTGCCCACCCGCCAAGTGCGGCGCTTTTGCTAACTTCAGCAGAGTCCACCTGGGATGAACTCCAGGGTTGCAGCAACGCAGGGATCAAGCTGATCTGGTCGCGCCATCATCTGGACGAACGGGCCAAGGACTTTTGCGAAGCCGCTGGAATGCTGGTTGTGGACGGCTATTGTCCGTTCCTCTTCTTCCCAGACTCGGCGGGCGTGCACAAACTCCACGGGTTGCTACTCAAACTGGTCGGCCAATATCCGGAAAAGGAACCAGCGTTTCCCGTCGTCGGATAAAAGCCGGCTATTTCATTTCGCTTAAGCGCTCCGGCATATCGGCCAGCACATAACTCATGACGGCTAGCGAGGCCACGTTTAACTGAAATTCGCGCGGCACGATCTTGTCGAATGTGTCGGATTCCGTGTGATGCCAGTCGTTGTAGTGCGCGGCGACAGTCCGCACGCCCAGGCCGGGTACTCCGCCCGCTAACAGTGGGGCGATATCGCTGCCTCCGCCGCCAGGGCTGATTGCGCCGCCTTCGATGCCCGCCAGCAACTTGCCGATTTCCACTACACGATTGAACGCAGCGCTGCTGGTTGCCGCGGCTGCGGGGGCTGCAGGCGTTGCGCCCGCGGGCCGTCGGCGGCGACCTTCACCCCCCGAACCGAAACCGAACCCAAGTGGCTTTTCCGCGCCGCCATCCATTTCAATTGCAGCGACGTGATTCTTCATGGATGCTCCGAGCATCGCGGCGTAAGCGCGCCCGCCTGCTCCGCCATTTTCCTCACTCACCCAGAAGACAACGCGAATCGTGCGACGCGGCTTCAAGCCTAGATTCTTGATTAGCGCAACCGCCTGCATGGTGGCCATGATGCCGCTGCCATCGTCATTGGCGCCCTGGCCGATGTCCCACGAATCGATGTGACCACCGAGGACGACGACCTCATCTGGCTTCTCGCTGCCACGGATGTCACCCATTACGTTGTGCGATTCGACGTCGGCTCCTTGGTGGGCTTCCATCTTGAGCAGCACCGTGACGGGCGTTCCCGCATCGGCCAGGCGCTGAATCATGGCCGTGTCCTCCAGCGTGATGGCGGCGGCCGGTATCTTCGGAAGGTTTTCTTCGTAGACGAGCGTGCCTGTGTGCGGCGTATGCAGGCTGACTCCGGTCATGGAGCGCACCAGCGCTGCGACTGCGCCCAGTTCCGCGGCTTTCGATGCGCCGCCAGTGCGATACATCACGGTGCCGCCGTAGCCCTGCCACTTTGGGTTGAATAAGACGATTTTGCCGGCCACTTTACCGCGGCCCATCGCAGTGAGTTCTTCGAATGAAGATGCGATCACCACTTCGGCACGGATGCCTGCCGCGGGAGTACCCACGCTCATGCCCAGGCCAAGCATGCCCAGCGGCTTTTCAATGGGCGCGACCAGCGTGGCGAACTCCTTGCCGCGGATCCAATTCGGCACCATCACAGGTGGCGTGCGCACATTCTCAAACCCGGCCTTTTTCATTTCGGCGGCGCCCCATTGGATGGCGCGCTCCAAGCTGGCTGAGCCGGTGACGCGGTTGCCGATGCGGTCACACAGATACTGCAGACGGGCGAGGCCCTCTTGGTCGGCAAGTGCGGCGGCGATCAGTTTTTGCGCGGGCTCTGAATATTTCTGGGAAATCGATGAAGGCTGAGCGGCTACGAGGGCGCATGCCGTTATGAATAACGGAAGCGATTTAAGCATTCCCAAATTTAACACATGCGGGAGCTATTTCGTTGATGGGGCGATGGCGTAGAGATGCGTCCCTGTGCGCAGATAGATCGTTTCATTGCTGATGCCGATTGACGCCAGCGTGGCTCCGTCCAATTGATTGGCGGCTAGCTTTTTGAATTCCTTGCCCGGCTGGAGCACGGTGGTCAGCCCGTCTTCGCTCTGAAAGTAGACGCGACCGGCCACGGACACAGGCGACGCGGAGTAGTTTCCACCCATGCGTTCCTGCCAGTGCACCTGGCCTGTCTTTGCATCGAAGCAGGTGGCGATGCCGTTATCGCTGACTGTGTACAGTTCGTCTCGAACAACGATCGGCGAGGGTGTAAGTGGCACGCTGCGTTTGTAAGTCCAGACCACTTCCCCGCCCGGCTTAACGGCCAGCAGGTCAGCGCGGTTGAAGCCCGTGGGCAGGAATAACAGGCCATGCGCATAGACCGGCCGCGGCACGTTTGAGAAGCCGTCGCCAAACGAAACGGACCACAGTTCCTTGCCAGTAAGCGGCTCGTAGGCGACGCCCTTCAGCGCGCCGGGCGCGATGAGCTGATCCTTGCCGTCGACGGTGATGATGAGCGGGGTGGCATAAGCCATGGCTGCTTTGCGCGGCGTCTTCCAGCGCACTGCGCCGGTGTTCTTATCGAGTGCGACGACGAATTGCACGTCGGTCCCGTCGCAGCTGAAGATCAACAGATCTTTGTACACGACAGGCGATCCGCCAGTGCCGTGCATGTGCTTGTATTCAAGGTGTGCACGCCACAGCACTTCGCCTTTCGCGTTGAGGGCAGCGGTGCCATGCGCGCCGAAGTGCACATAGACGCGATCGCCTTCGAGCACGGGCGTGGGTGAGGCGTGCGAATTCTTGGCATGTTGCGCGCCAAGCTTTTCATTGGCAAATACTGTCGTATCGGTCAGCATCGTGCCCGTTTTCTGATCGAGCGAGATGGCGTGCAGGCTTTGGTCAATAGCGGTAGTAAGCCAAATCCTGCCGTTCAAGATCGAAGGTGACGACCAACCCTTGCCTGGGATGGGCACTTTCCAGCGGATGTTTTCGGATTCGCTCCAAGTGAGGGCCACGGCCTTTGCCGGTGAGTGGCCTTCTCCATCTGGCCCGCGGAATTGCGGCCAGTCTTCAGCATCCAACGGGGACAGGAAGACTAGCGCCGCAAGCAGGGCCGCCGGGCTTAACGCCATTGTTTATCCAGCATGTGCAGGAAGATTTGGATGTTGTCGTCCCAGAAGTCCCAGGTGTGGGCCTTCACTGATACTTCGCGGTATTCGTAAGGGATTTTCTTTTCGGAAAGCAATTTGACCCAATCGCGGTTTTGCGTAACCAGGCCGTCCTGGCCGCCACAGGCGATGTAGATCAGGGGGGCGTCGGCGACAGGCAACTTTTCCGTAAAGTTGAAGACGCTGCGATCCAGGGCCTCAGGCGAACCATTGGCGCCGACAAGACTCTTGAACCGATCGCCTACCATATTGTGTCCAAGTGCCACGACACCGCTGAAGGCTCCGATGGCAGCGTAGCGCTTGTAATGCTTGGTGCCGATTAGCGCGGCGCCATAGCCGCCCATGGAGAGGCCGGCGATAGCTCGGGCGCGGCGCAGCGGGATGGTGCGGAAGGTTTCATCCGTCCAGGCCATCAGATCTTTGACGATGAAGTCTTCGAATTTTGCTTTGGGTTCGCTCACGCTGTTGACGTAGAAACTGCGCGCGGCGTCGGGCATCACGATGATGATGTCCATCTTGGCAGCGAAACCGCTGAGGTTGGTCATCATGGTCCACGCGGTGTTGTCGTCACCCAGGCCGTGCAGCAGGTAGAGCACTGGATAGCGGCGCGTGGATGTTTCATAGCCAGCAGGCAGCAACACGCTGACGCGGCGCTCCTCGCCCAGAGCGGCACTCTGCATTTTGTAATCAGCTACATTCTTGCCAACAGGACTCTTCTTCACTTCCGCGGCTTGCAGGGCAAAGGCCGCGGTCAACACTAACAGAAAACGCATTCCTGTATCTTATAATATTGAGCAAGCCGAACAACATGACACGCCGCAATTTCATTCAAGCTCCCGCGCTGCTGGCCGCGCAAAGCCGCACACGTCCGAACATTCTGTTTTTGATGACCGATCAGCATCGCGGCGATTGCCTCGGTGTGGACGGCAACACGGCGGTGAAGACGCCGAACCTGGATCGCATTGCGCGCGAAGGGGCGCGGTTCAAGTGCGCGTATTCGTCGACGCCGACGTGTACGCCGGCGCGGTCGGCGCTGTTGACCGGGCTCTCGCCATGGCATCATGGCATGTTGGGCATGACGGCGATGGCGTTGAAGTATCCGATCGAAAAAGCGCAAGTGTTGAGTGAGGCCGGCTACTATACTGCCTGCATCGGGAAGAATCATTATCATCCGCAGCGCGCGCCCCATGGTTACAAGATGGTGCTGCTCGACGAATCAGGCCGTGCGGAAACGCCCGAATTCCGCAGCGATTACCGCGCTTGGTTTCATAGCGAAGCGCCTACGCTCAATCCAGATGAAACGGGCATCGGCTGGAACGATTATCCTGCCAAGGCCTATGTGCTGCCTGAACGGTTACATCCCACGAAGTGGACGGCCGACTGCGCAGTTAGGTTTCTTGCGGACTATCAACGGCCAGAACCGTTTTTCCTGAAGGTTTCGTTTGCGCGCCCGCACAGTCCGTATGATCCGCCGCAGCGCTGGATGCAACAATTCGCCGATGCCGAGTTGCCGCAGGCAAAGGTTGGTAAGTGGGCCGCGCGCTATGCGAAGCGCAATAGCGACAAGTGGGACATCTGGCACGGGGATCTTGGCGCCGAACAAGTGCGCAGATCGCGGCAGGGCTACTACGGGTCGATTGGGCTTATCGATGAGCAGATCGGTCGTATTCTGGAGACGCTTGAAAAACGCGGACTGCTGGAGCAGACGCTGATCGTTTTCACTTCCGACCACGGCGATATGACGGGCGATCAGAACCTGTGGCGCAAGTCCTATGCCTACGAGCCTTCGGCGCGCATTCCGATGCTGATGCGCTGGCCGGCGGGGATGTTGCCGGCCGAGCGCGGGCTGGTATTTGAGCAACCGGTTGAGATCCGCGATCTGCTGCCGACATTCCTGGACGCAGCGGGTGCTTCCGAGCGCAAGCTCGATGGCAGCAGTTTGTTGAAACTGGTGCGCACAAAAGGCGCGGGTTGGCGCGAGTTCATCGATCTGGAGCATGACATCTGCTATGGCCCCGAAAACAATTGGAATGCGCTTACGGATGGCAAGGCCAAGTATATTTTCCACGCGCGCGATGGAGAAGAGCAGTTGTTCGACCTGCGGAAGGATCCGCATGAACTGAACGACCTGGCCTCAGATGCAGCCAATGCTACCCAATTGCGCATGTGGCGCAACCGCATGATTGAGCACATGAGTGAGCGTGGCGAGCCTTATTTAACAAGTGGCCGGCTGGGTCTGCGTCCAAAGGGGCGCAGGCATTCGCCGTTGTTCCCGGGGTCAGCCTAAAGCGTGAATCAACTTCTGTCGATAACAGTAAAGTATGGACTGGACACTCGCTTTAAGTTTCACGTTCGTAATGAGCATGCTTGCCCTACGCTACCAGTTGGCAAAGCACCCGGCCAAACTTTCGCCGCAACCGAGGCCGAAGTGGATCGACCGTGGGAAAATGGCTAAAGTGCTGGTGATGGCCTTGCTTGGCCTCGCCGTAATCAGCTACAACCTGCAACACTTGGGCGCTTCCATCGACGGTAGTCCGACTGCGCCGTCTGTGCTGGAACGCGCGATCAGATTTTTCGCCAGTTTGTAACTGCTTCGCGAAACGTATTGTGGTGCGCGCGGACAGTGAGGTCAATGGGCTCGGCGTAGCCTCCGCCCAAAGTAATGACCAACGGTGCGCTGGCCTTGCTGGCGAACCCTAAGACGCGGCGGTCGCGATCGATCAGCCCGTTGTGTGTCAGCGCCAATCTGCCAAGTTTGTCTTCCTGCAACCCGTCCACTCCTGATTGATAGAACAGGAATTTCGGCTGGAATTCTGCGACTTGTTCCAACGCCGTATCCAGAGCTCGCAAGTATTGCGCGTCAGCAGTGTTGTCGTCTAATTCCACATCGAGCGTGCTTTGCTGTTTGCGGTATGGGAAGTTGTGGCGCGAATGGATGGAGAGAGTGAAGACATTCGGATCGCCTTGAAAACTCTGGGCCGTGCCGTCACCCTGATGAACGTCCAAATCGATCACCGCTACGCGTTCCAGTTTCAAATGCCGGATCGCAACGGCGATGTCATTGAACACGCAGAAGCCGGAGCCTTCGCCGTAGAAGGCGTGATGAGTGCCTCCGGCGAGTGCGCCCGAAAAGCCCGTGTCGAGTGCTGATTGTGCTGCCGCCAGGGTGCCGCCTGCCGAGGCGAGTGTCCTGGTTGCAAGCTGTGGCGACCACGGAAAACCGATGCGGCGGATCACTTGCGCGGGGATCGTGCCGTCGAGAAAGCTCTGCACGTAAGCGGGATCATGCGCTGCGCAAAGCGCTTGTGTTGAGGCAAGAGGCGCAGGCTCGAAAAGGTACTCGCCATCGGCCATCAGGAGTTCCCGCAACATGCGGTACTTCCGCAAAGGGAACTTGTGCGCCGCCGGAAGCGGAAACTCGTGATGGTCGCAATAAAACAGGACTGGAGGCATGCCTCGCCGTTACGGCTTGGGTGCTTCGCGGACCGAAAGATCGCGGATCCAGATCTCCTTGAATCGCATATCGCCGCCGCCGCCCGAGTGCAACTGCAATGACAGTCCGCCGTCAAACGAGCGCGGCGCCGGATCGGTGTAGTCGATCATTTGCACGCCGTTCAGGCGAGCCTGATAGTGGTTACCTTCCACTTTTAGCAAGTACTCGTTCCACTCACCCTTGCGGACCACGGTTTCGTTTTCAGGTGAAGGCCATACCAGCCACTGACGCCCATCGCCGTAGAGACCAGCGGTATGTTTGCCGATCGTGCAGTCGATTTCGAACTGCATACCTTGCACGATGTCGACCGAATCATCCTTAAACTTGCTGTGAAAGAAGACGCCGCTGTTCCCGTCGCCTTCGCATTTAAACTTCAGCGAAAGATGGAAATCTTTGTAGTCCTTTTCGGTCAGAAGATAGCCGTATTGCTTCGAAGAGGCCTGTCCATGGATCGTGTTGTCTTCCACGGTCCATTTCTCTTTGCCGATCTCTTTCCAGCCTTTGAGGTCCTTGCCATTAAAGAGCTGGACCCAGTCTTCGCCCGGCGCCTTTATTCGCGGGTCACGCCGGGGGGCCTGGCGCTGGGCCTGCGCAAAGGCGCAGCTTGCCAGCAACAACAACAGAATCGATTTACGCATGAAGATATTGTACAGCTTACGCTAGCTCAACTCGCAACGCCTCTGCGATGCGCTCTGCTCCGGCCTTTACACGCTCTATTTCCGGGCCTTCCACCATCACGCGCGCCAGAGGTTCAGTGCCACTGAAGCGAACCAGAACGCGGCCGGCATTTCCAAAGGACTCTTCCACTTCGCGAATCTGCTGGTTCACCTGCGGGCAATCAGCCAGCGGCCGTTTGTTCTTGAACCGGACGTTCACCAGGATTTGCGGATAAATTTTCAAGTCAGCGCTGAGTTCGTCGAGGGTGTGGCCAGTTGACGTGACAACATCCAGCAATCGGACAGCGGTCAACATGCCGTCACCGGTGGTTGCGCTGTCGCGGAAAATGACATGGCCCGATTGTTCGCCGCCGATCACCGCACCCGAGCGAACCATTTCTTCAAGAACATATTTATCGCCAACGGGTGTGCGGGTAAGTTTGATGCCGGAGGCTTCCAACGCGCGTTCCAGTCCCAGGTTCGACATCACGGTGGCGACAACCTGATCGCCAGGCAGTTTACCTTGGGACAAGAGATGGCGGCCTACAACCAGCAGCACATGATCGCCGTCAACCAGCTTTCCATTGCCGGAAATGAACATGGCGCGGTCGGCATCTCCATCAAAGGCAACGCCCAGATCAGCTCCGCGAGCCAGCACTTGCTCGCGCAGGTTTTCCACGTGCAGCGCACCGCAGTTGAGATTGATATTGCGGCCGTTCGCATCGCAGCCGATGGCATGCACTTGCGCGCCAAGGCGTTCAAACAGTTCGGGCGCCAGATGTTCCGATGCCCCGTTAGCGCAGTCCAGAACAATGTTCAGATTCTTCAGCGAACCCTGAAAGGTGGAAGCGAGAAAGTCGACATACCGCGCATCAAGACCCGGATCGACCTCAAGCGGCAGCGAGGGTGGCTCGGGGGCAGATTCCAAAAGCTTGAAGATCTCCCCTTCAAGCATGTTTTCCTGCTCGTCGGGCAGTTTAAAGCCGGAGTGATCAAACACTTTCAAGCCGTTGTCCTGAAAGGGATTATGCGAGGCTGAGATCATCACGCCTGCAACAAAATCCTGGGTACGGGTCAAATATGCCACGCCGGGAGTCGTTATCAAACCGGCAAAGCGGGTTTTTACGCCACCGGCGGCCAGACCGCCTGCAACGGCTTCCGCCAACCACTGCCCCGATTCACGGGTGTCCATCCCTATCACGACTTCAGGTTGCTTGCCATGCTGAGACGCCCAATGGGCCAAGGCAGTACCAAATGCTTTCACTAAGCGCGGTTGCAGGGGATATTCGCCCGCAACTCCCCGAATGCCATCCGTTCCGAACAACTGTCTTGCCATTTTAATTTCCCTTTGGAGGTAGTTTTTCCAATGTCACTTTCACGCGGACAAGAGGTTGTGATTCCAGGCGTACAAGTGGCTCTGAGACGAAAATGCTCGTCTCAAATTCCTGGTCGCCATCCATGCCGCCCAAGTCGATGGGATCGGTCTCAGCAGTTTGCACCCGCAGCACCCGACTTTCAGGACCCACGACCCGGACACGCTCAGGAATCACGTCCTGCGACTTCACTCTATATCCATCGGGTGGAGGGCCGGAAAACCTTATCTGAACCGGAATTTCTCTCAGACGGCGGTGCTCGAAGCGAAGCCGGACCTGGGAAGGAATGGCGCGCGTCATTTGCACCTCGGCGGGAAGATTGAGGTTAGCCGGTCCAATGGTAAACGTCTTTTCGCCTGACTTGTTGACAGTTGAAACGTCGAGGAGCACAGCTATATTCGCGGTTTTGCTGCGCGACAACTTCGCAGACGGTCCCTGCAATTCCAACTGAACAACCTCAGGGGTTTCGGAGTTGATGTCGAGTTCGCGCGGCAGGTTGCGAAACTCCAGCGGAACGGAGATCGTAGTTGTCAATTCGGGATCGCCGACCAGCGCCAGCCACAACACAATGGCAGCCAGCAGGCTCAACAACTTCCAGCCAAAGTTCTCTGTGATCAAGCCCATCATGAGGGGTTCGACTCTTCTCTTACTGCAGATACAGCAGTGGCCTCGCCGGCTTTCAACCGGGCAGCATCCTTGCGGCTATAGTGCAGATCGAGACGTGCCGCCAGCTTTTCAATCGTCACATCGGATTCCAGTTCTCCGAATGCCGCCAATGAGATACGGCCAGTTTCTTCAGAAACGATGACTGCCAGACAGTCCGCTTCCTCTGTGACGCCAATTCCAGCACGATGGCGCGTTCCTAATTCCCGATACAAGACAGGATTCATTGTCAAGGGGAGAAAACATGCCGCCGCTGCCACGCGGTTGCCCTGGACCACGGCTGCGCCGTCGTGCATAGCGGCACCGGGTTCAAAAATTGCCAACAACAGATCGCGGGACAGGATCGCATCCAAAATCACACCGCTTTCAATGAACGTACGCAGGCCAATGTCGCGCTCCAGCACGATGAGGGCGCCGATCTTACTCTTAGCCAACTGCGCCACGGCGAGCACGATTTCGTCGGCCGATTCCTTGCGTTGAAACCGGCTGCCATAGGCAAACCAGCGGCGGCGTCCAATTCGGGCTAGCATGCGCCGGATCTCCGATTGGAACATCACGATGAGAGCAAATGCGGTATAAGGTGCGACAGTGGAAAGCAGCGAGCGCAGCAGTTCCAGGTTGGCCCAAACAGAAACGGCGTAACTGATGGCAATTATGCCAACGCCCGTAAGAATATGCGCCGCGCGGCGGCCCCTGACAATCAATATCAACTGATAGATGATCGTGGCCACCAGCACAATATCCACCGCAGCTGACCAGGTCAGCTTGGGGATGGAAGACATAAATGGCATTGGCGGCATAATGGAGCAGACTGAACCTTAAGATACCAGTCTATCTGAAATTGAAGACGGCTTCCTCGATTTGTAATCCACGGACTTCAATGCGCTGCAGATCGGCACTGCCCAAGCCACGGGCTTCGGCCAGCAAAAGGGTGTTATCGCACTTCACGAAAGGCTCCTGGCCCTTCGGCGAACGCGGATCATAGCCCATTACGGCAGTGGCGACAGTGTCAGTGGTGACAGGATTGAACCCGGCCAGCAACAGCGCGGGTTGAACCCAGCGCACATTGCGGATCCACGGGCCTTCGCCGCCTGCCATGGTTTCGATGCCATCAATCAGCGCGATGTCGATGGGGCGGGCCGCAACCAGTTCGGTAACGATGCGCGGCATCCGATAGCCTGCGTCTCGACTGGAAGCCGGATCGAGTTCCGCGGGCGCGCTGGCGGCAGGATTCCGTTTGCCGAAATGGCAAACGTTGACCCGGCCTTTGGTGGGGCTTTCGTTGGGCTCTTTTTCACCGGCATCGTCGCCATAGATCGAGGCGGGCGTGATGCCAAAGATATTCTTCATGGACAACGTCACGCCACAGGTGGCGTGGTTCTTCAACTTGGCCATGCTCATGAAGACGTCTGTGTCTTCGTAGGCATGGTTGAGGTCGAAGGCCGGAAATACGGCTCCATTTTCCACTTTGAGTCGCGAATACTTTTTACCCAGGCCAAGTGCGTTCGTGTTCTCAAATTCCACGTTCTTCGCCGCGCTCTTCAACTGGCGAACGTTCCAGCCGGAATCGAGCATGTACTCTTCCAGCGGTCCACCGGTTCCCCAGGCACTTTCCACAAACCGGATGCGGCGCGCGCCGGCCTGTTCCAGCAGGTAGGCCACGGCCCCAACCATCTTCGGGTGCGAGTAATGCGTGACGCCGAGCGCTTTGCCTTGGAACTTCAACGCAGGCGAGCCGGTGAGATTCAGTTTGACCGTGACGGTTTTGTTGCGCACAACGCGGCTGAGGCCGCCCAGTTGGTCGAACATCTGGCCAAGCACTGCCGGCAGATCATCCGTATATGACTTGCATCGGGCGATCGAAACCGGGGGCGCGGGGGAAGGCTTCGCATTGAGCAGTGGCGCATTGAGCACTGGCGCAGCGGCCAGAGCGGACAACAGTTCGCGTCGGGTCATTGGTAGAATTTTAGCGCGGTACAGGTTCGTTAGACCAGCCCGTTTCTAAAGTCCCCCTTTCAAACCGTGCGTGCGGTTTTCCCGCACACGGCTTAACGATGATCTTACAGGTGC